>NZ_JAQQPR010000010.1:0-202560 GCF_036688705.1 Duganella sp. S19_KUP01_CR8
GGCCCGCTGGGCGGTGGAGATGGCGGCCGCCGGCGCGGCGGCGCCATCACCGGTGCCGGCCCCCGCCCCGGCTGTCCCGCAGGTGCGCGCCTTCGCCGACGACCGCGGGCAGATGGCCGGGCCGGGCGACGGCCGCAAGGTGCTGGTGATCGAGGACGACGCCAGCTTCGCCCGCATCCTGTACGAACTGGCGCATGAAAAACAATACCGCTGCCTGGTGGCGTTCGACGCCGACGAGGGCCTGTCGCTGGCGCGCGAGTACCGGCCGGACGCGGTGCTGCTCGACGTCCGCCTGCCGGACCGTTCCGGCCTGTCGGTGCTGCAGCTGCTGAAGGACGACCCCCACACCCGGCACATCCCGGTGCATGTGCTGTCCGGCGCCGACAACGGCGAGGCCGCGCTGCACCTGGGCGCGATCGGCTTCGCCCTCAAGCCGACCACCCGCGAGCAGTTGATGGAAGTGTTCCGCCGCATCGAAAGCAAGCTGACCCAGAAGATCAAGCGCGTGCTGCTGGTGGAGGACGACGACCGCCAGCGCGACAGCGTGGTGCAGCTGATCTCCGACGACGACGTCGACATCGTCGCCGTCGCCAGCGGCGAGGAGGCGCTGGCGCTGCTGCGCACCACCATCTACGACTGCATGATCATCGATCTGAAGCTGCCCGACATGCAGGGCAACGAGCTGCTGCAGCGCATGTCCGGCGAGGCGCTGGCGGCATTCCCGCCGGTGATCGTCTACACCGGCCGCAACCTGTCGCGCGCCGAGGAGGCCGACCTGCACAAGTATTCGCGCTCCATCATCATCAAGGGCGCGCGCTCGCCGGAGCGCCTGCTGGACGAGGTGACGCTGTTCCTGCACAAGGTCGAGGCCGATTTGTCCAGCGAGCGGCAGGACATGCTGCGCACGGTGCGCTCGCGCGACCGCGTGTTCGAAGGCCGCCGCATCCTGCTGGTCGACGACGACGTGCGCAACATCTTCGCGCTGACCAGCGCGCTGGAGCAGAAGGGCGTGCTGGTGGAGGTGGGCCGCAACGGCTTCGAGGCGATCGACAAGCTCAACGAGGTGAACGACATCGACCTGGTGCTGATGGATGTGATGATGCCGGGCATGGACGGCCTGGAGGCGACGCGCCGCATCCGCCAGGACGCGCGCTTTGCCCGCCTGCCCATCGTGGCCATCACCGCCAAGGCCATGAAGGACGACCAGGAGCAATGCCTGGCGGCCGGCGCCAGCGACTACCTGGCCAAGCCGATCGACCTGTCGCGCCTGTACTCGCTGCTGCGGGTGTGGATGCCGAACGGCGAGCGGAGCTGAATATGCAAAGGTTTAGCCATGCACCATAGCGACACCGACATCGAGCTCAAAGTGTTGATGGATGCCATCTACATGAAGTACAGCTATGATTTCCGCGACTACACCGGCGCCTCGCAGAAGCGCCGCGTGCTGCACGCGCTGCGCGAGATGGAGTGCGCCAGCATTTCGGCGCTGCAGGCGCGCATCATGCACGAGCCGGCCGCGTTCAGCGAGCTGCTGCAATACCTGACGATCCCGGTGACGTCGATGTTCCGCGACCCGAGCTACTACGCCGCGCTGCGCGCGCACGTGATGCCGGTGCTGCGCACCTATCCGTCGCTGAAGATCTGGGTCGCCGGCTGCAGCACCGGCGAGGAAGTGTATTCGATGGCCATCCTGCTCAAGGAGGAGGGCCTGCTGGAGCGCAGCATGATCTACGCCACCGACATCAATCCGCAGTCGCTGGACAAGGCGCGCAAGGGGGTGTTCCCGCTGGACGCGATGCGCGAGTACACGGAAAACTACCAGGCCGCCGGCGGCGCCCGCAGCTTTTCGGAATACTACACGGCGGCCTACAACGCCGCGCTGTTCGACCGCGCGCTGTGCGAGAACATCACCTTCGCCGACCACAGCCTGGCGACCGACGCGGTGTTCGCGGAAACGCACCTGATCAGCTGCCGCAACGTGATGATCTACTTCAAGAAGAAACTGCAGGAGCGCGCCTTCGGCCTGTTCCACGAGTCGCTGTGCCATCGCGGCTTCCTCGGACTGGGCAGCAAGGAAAGCATCGATTTCTCCGCTTACGCGCCGGCCTTCGAGCCGGTGGACAAGCGCGAGCGCGTGTTTCGCAAGCGATGAGCGCCTACCTGCCCGCGATCCGCGCGGCACTGGCCGGCCGCAAGGTGGAAGCGGTGGTGATCGGCGCCTCGGCCGGTGGCGTGGGGGCGCTGTTGCAGCTGCTGCCGGCGCTGCCGGCGGGGTACGGTCGCGCGGTGGTGGCGTTGCTGCACCTGCCGGACGGGCGCCAGAGCCACCTGGCCGAGGTGTTCCAGCAGCGCATGGCGATGCCGGTGCGCGAGGCGGCCGACAAGGAGGCGCTGTCCTCCGGGACGCTGTATTTCGCCGGTTCAGGCTACCATCTGTCGGTGGAGGCCGAGCGCTGTTTTTCGCTCAGTTGCGAGGCGCCGCTGCACTTTGCGCGGCCGGCGATCGACTACCTGATGGAATCGGCGGCCGACGCCTACGGCGCGGCGCTGGCCGGCATCCTGCTGACCGGCGCCAACCACGACGGCGCGGCCGGCATGGCGGCCATCGCCCGCGCCGGCGGCCTGACCGTGGTGCAGGACCCGGACCAGGCCGAAGTGCCGACCATGCCGAGGGCAGCCATCCATTTGCGGCAGCCGGACCTGATCCTGCCGCTGGACGCCATACAAACATTGCTGTTGATGCTGGAGGAGAATGAATGCAAGCCGTGCACCCGACCAAACTGCTGATCGTCGACGATCTGCCGGAAAACCTGCAAGCCTTGAACGCGGTCATCCGCGGCGAGGGACGCGAGATATTCCAGGCGGCGTCGGGCGAGGAGGCGCTGGCGCTGCTGTTGCTGCATGACTTCGCGCTGGCCATCCTGGACGTCCAGATGCCGGGCATGGACGGCTTCGAGCTGGCCGAGCTGATGCGTGGCACCGAGCGGACCCGGCAGATCCCCATCGTGTTCGTGACGGCGGCCGGCAAGGAACTCGACTATGCGTTCAAGGGCTACGAGGCGGGCGCGGTGGACGTGCTGTACAAGCCGCTCGACGCGCGCGCGGTCAAGGGCAAGGTGCAGGTGTTCGTCGCGCTGTACGAGCAGCGCGAGGCGATGCAGCGCCAGGTGGCGGCGCTGGAGCTGGCGCGCCGCCAGCAGGAGCAGGCGGTGGCCGAACTGCACGCGGCGCAGGCCGGGCTGCAGCGCGCGCTGGCGATGCGCGACGAGTTCATGTCGATGGTGTCGCACGAGATGCGCACGCCGCTCAACACGCTGTCGCTGGAAACCCAGCTGCGCAAGATGCAGCTCGATCGCGGCAACATGGCGGCCTTCGGCGCCGAGCAGCTGCAGCGCATGGTGGCGCGCGACGACCGCCAGATCCAGAGCATCATCCGTCTGATCGACGACATGCTGGACGTATCGCGCATGCGCAGCGGCAAGCTGTCGTTGCGGCCGGGCAGGGTCGAGATAGCGGGCTTGCTGCGACGGCTGGTGCTGGACCTGACGCCGCAGGCCGGCGTTGCCGGCAGCAGCATCAGCCTGGACGCCGGGACGCCGGTTTACGGCTGGTGGGACGAATTCCGCATCGAGCAGATCGTGGTCAACCTGCTGACCAATGCGCTGCGCTACGGCGCGGCGCGGCCGGTGCAGGTGACGCTGGTGGCGGAGCGCGACGTGGTGCGGGTGGAAGTGCGCGACCAGGGGCCGGGCATCGCGCCCGAACACCAGGAGAAGATCTTCGAGCCGTATGAGCGCGGCGCCGGCACCGAGGCGCCGGCCGGGCTGGGCCTGGGGCTGTATATTTCGCGCCAGCTGGCCGAGGTGCACGAGGGCAGCCTGGTTCTGCACAGCAAGCTGGGCGAGGGCGCGCTGTTCACGCTGACCTTGCCGCGCCGCGAGGCGCCGCCCGGCTAGCGCGAGCGCGCTTCTTCGCGGCGCTGGATGATGAAGGTCTTCAAGTCTTCGAAGGAGACCGCGCCGCGCTGGGCGCTGTCGATGTGGTCGAAGTTCTTTTCGACGAAGCCCAGTCCGGCCTTGTGCGCTTCTTCGCGGCTCAGGCTGCCGCTGCCGTCCAGGTCGGCCTCTTCAAAGCGTTTCTTCAGTTTTTGCATGGCCTGGAATTGCAACACCGGGCCGGAGGCGCCGTCGCGCGGCGGCTTGCGCATGGCAGGCGGGATGTAGGGATCGGGATGGAGCGGCGCCGACATCATGACCGGCGCGGCTTCCCGGTTCGGCGCCTGGGCGTGCGCGCAGGCGCAGGCCGTGGCGGCGGCCAGCATGGCAATGTGGACTAGCAGTTTCATGATCGTCTCCCCCGCGCGGCGTATTGAGCCTGGCGCATGGCTTATGGTGTCACTGTGACGCTGTTATAGAAATTAATCAAATCCATTTGCTGTGCCCGTCGCGCAGTGTCGTCTAGATACGTCATATGGCCGCTTGCATAATATTTGAGCACAATTAGCGGATTGGCACCCAAACGCGCCAGATCGAGCTCGGTCTGGTGGAACGGCGTGGCCAGGTCGTGGTAGCCATTGAGGGCCAACACCTTCATGGCCGGGTTCAGCGCCATGGCGGCCGCCAGGTCCGGGATGGTGTCCGGCAGCTGCTTGCCGTCGTGGCCGAAGTTCCATTGCTCGACGATGTTGTTGCTGCTGGTGTAGCGCGAGCGGGCGCTGTAATGCAGTTCGTCGGACAAATAGGTCGCGATGCCGTTGATGAAGGCGGAGTTGATCACCGTCAGCGAGGGATCGCCGTCGACCGTCAGCGCGCTGCCGTTGGGCGCGGAGACGCGGGCGTCGTAGCGGCCCACCAGCTTGCCCGGCACGGCGCTCTTTTGATAGAAGTCCGGCCCCATGTCGAAATTCTGCTGCCAGGTCAGCACCGGCAGGCCGGTGTAGCCGACCAGTTGCGCGACCACGCCGGCCGGCGGTGCAACCTTGCTGGCCAGGTAAGCCGTCATGGCGCTGCGATAGTCGCCGGCGGCAAAGCTGCGCGCCTGCTGCACGTAGGCGCTGAAATCGGTGGGCGGCGGGTTGCTGCGCTGGTAGTAGGCGCTGGTGGCGGCGTAGGTCGGGATGTAGCCTTCGCAGCTGATGGCGTCCGGATCGAGCACGCCGCAGTTGCTGTTGTAGTCCATGATGGACGACTGCAGCACCACCGCCGCCACCTGCACGCCGGCCAGTTCCAGCAGGTTGGCCAGCACCGCCGTGCGCGGCGCGCCATACGATTCGCCGAACAGGATCTTGGGCGAGGCCTCGCGCTTGTTGACGGCCACGTAGCGCTGCACGAAATCGCGGAAGGCGGCGGCGTCCGCGTCCACGCCCCAGAAGGTCTGGTTGGTGTTGGGCGCGATGGCCTGCGAGTAGCCGGTGCCGATGGCGTCGACGAACACCAGGTCCGACTGCGCCAGCAGGGTTTCCTGGTTGTCGACCAGTTGCGCCGGCACGACGGTGGCGCTGGGAATGGTGCTGACCAGCCTGCGCGGCCCGAACGAACCGAGATGCAGGTAGGTGGAGGCCGAGCCAGGACCGCCGTTGTAGAAGAAGGTGACGGGCCGCTTGGCCGGACTGGCGCTGGCCACGGTGTAGGCGACGTAGAAGAACGAGGCCGAGGCCTTGCCGGTGCGGACGTCGGTGGCGGTCAGGTGGCCGGTGGTGGCGGTGTAGTTGAACTGCTGGCCGTTCAGCTGGATATGGCTGGCGATGACGGCGGCGTTTTCATTGGGCGCGGACAGCGAGCCGCCGGCAAGGCTGGAATAGGCCAGCGTGTCGTCGAAGGCGCCGGGCACCACGGGCGTGGTGGGCGTGACCGGGGGCGTGGGTGTTATCGCCGCGCTGGAGCCGCCGCCACCGCCGCCGCAGGCAACCAATAATGCGGCGCAGGCGGTATAGGCAACAAACGCCGCCGCGCGCAGTTCATATCGCCATCCGTGCAATTTTGTAGGATTTGCCACTGTGCGCTCCATCAGGCCGGATCACAATTATGATCCTGGCTTGCATGAAATGCATCAGCTATTTTTTCCAGAATCCGGCGTGGGCCAGCCGCGCCTCGTCCTCGCGCAGCGGTCCGATGACTTCAGTCGGGCGCTGGCCGCGCGCGAACACCTCGCGACAGGGCAGTGACAGCGTCGGATTTTCGGGATCGCTGCCGGTCAGTGCCAGCAGGCTTGCTTCGGACATCGCATATACCACCCGTCCGACGCCGCTCCAGTAGGTGCCGCCGGAGCACATGGCGCAGGGTTCGGCGTTGGCGTACAGCGTGGCCGTCGCCAGCTGTTCGGGGCTGTGGCGTTGCGAGGCCTGGCGCAGCGCGTTCATCTCGGCGTGCGCGGTGCGGTCGCTGCTGGAGGCGTTCATCGCTTCGGAGATCACCGTGCCGTCGGCGGCGACCACCATGGCGGCGAAGGGATGGTGGCCCTCGTCGCGCGAGCGCTGCGCCAGTGCCAGCACGCGGGTGAGGAATTCGTGGTCCTGGCCGGTGGCGTTTGTCATGTTGTCTCCTGATCGTTGCGCAGCACCCCGTAGCGCAGGTCCTGCTGTTTGAGATAGCCGCGGTAGGCCAGCGACATGCGGTCGCAGGCCACCGACACTTCGGCGCCCGGTATCAGGGGCAGCCTGGCGGGGCTCTGGCTTTCCAGGATCGGCCGGTCCTGCAGGAAGATGGTGTCCTGGAACTGGCGCAGTTCGTCGTCGCCGGAGGTGAAGTCGTCCAGCGCCAGGATGATCCAGACGCGGGTGGTGGTTTCGGTCAGCGGTTGCAGCATCAGCGCGATGGCTTCGCGCACGCTGGCCACAGGATGCTTGGTCAGCACCGCCGTCAGCGGCCGCACCACGCGGTAGGTGTATTCGATGTCGGCGCCGTCGGTGGCGGCCTTGCTGGCCTGCGGCTGCCATGCGCGGCATTGCCTGGCCCAGACGCCGCTGCCGTAATCGGCGTCGTCGAAGTGCTCGACGGTGTAGTTGGCGATGGCGGCTTGTTCCTGCACGCCCAATATGCCCTCGTGGACAAAAGCGAAATGCGCCATGTCGAGGAAGTTCTCGACGATGCGCGGCCCGCTGCTTTGCACGTCGTACGGGCCGCACCAGACCTTGCGCAGGGCCGGGTCGGAAAATTCGGGAAAGCGCGGCGGCGCAGGCGTGGCCACGGCAGGCTCGCCGAGGCAGACCCACACCAGGCCATAGCATTCCAGCACTTGGAAGGTGGCGACTTGCGCCTTGAGGTTGGCCGCGCCCAGCGCCGGCAGCGCGGGGATGTGCTGGCAGCGGCCTTCGCTGCCGAAGGCCCAGCCGTGATAGGCGCAGCGCAGCGTGTCGCCGTGCAGCGCGCCCATCGACAAGCGGGTGCCGCGATGCGGGCAACGGTCTTCCCACGCGTGCAGCGCACCGCCGCTGTCGCGCCACAGTGCGAGGCGCATGTCCAGCAGGTCGGTGGCGGCGATCGCGCCGGCCACGATCTCTTGCGAGAGCGCGACCGGGTGCCAGTCGTTCAACAGGACCGGATCAGGGTTCACTTCGGAATCGAGCCTTCCACGCCCTGCACGTAGAAGTTCATCGACAGCAGGTCCTTCATCGGCACCACCACGCCGGCCGCGTACTTGACGGCGCCCGACTGGTCCTTGATCGGACCGGTGAACGGCGCGAGGGTGCCGGCGGTCAGCGCGGCCTTCTTCTCTTCGAACACCTTGGCCGCGTCGGCCGGCACCACCGCGTTCAGGACCGACATCTTGACCATGCCTTCCTTCATGCCGCCGTGGTAATCGCCGGTTTTCCAGGTGCCTGCGATGACCGCCTTGGCGGTCTCGATGTAGTAGGGGGCCCAGTTGTTGGTGGCCGCTGTCAAATGCGCCTTCGGTGCGAACTTGGACATGTCCGAATCCCAGCCGAATGCGTACACGCCTTTTTCCTGCGCCACTTGCAGCGTGGCCGGCGAGTCGGTGTTCTGCGCCATCACATCCGCGCCTTGCGCCACCAGGGTTTCCGCCGCCTGGCGTTCCTTGGCCGGGTCGTACCACGAGTTCACCCAGATCACCTTGGTCTTGACGCCGGGATTGACGCTCTGCGCGCCCAGCGTGTAGGCGTTGATGTTGCGGATCACCTCAGGCACGGGGAAGGAGGCGATGAAGCCCAGCGTCTTGGACTTGGTCATCTTGCCGGCGATGACGCCGTTCAGGTAGGCGCCTTCGTATAGGCGCGATTCGTAGGTGCCCAGGTTCTTGCCGGTCTTGAAGCCGGTGGCGTGCAGAAACACCACGCCCGGCGTGCTCTTGGCGACTTTCTCGGTCGGGTTCATGTAGCCGAAGGAGGTGGTGAAAATCAGCTTGTTGCCACCGGCGACCAGCTTGCGGATCACGCGCTCGGCGTCCGCGCCTTCCGGCACGTTCTCGACGTAGGTGGTCTTGACCTGGGCGCCGAGTTCCTTCTCCATCGCCAGGCGGGCCTGGTCGTGGGCGTAGGTCCAGCCGGCGTCGCCGACCGGGCCGACGTAGACGAAGCCTATCTTCAGCGGCTCCGCCGCGAACGCGGAGGCGGACAGGCCGATGCTTGCGGCGGCCAGCGCGGCCAGTGCCAGTACTTTGCGACGATTCATCATACGGTTTCCTTTGGTGGGCATGGTTTAGAAGTGGTACTCGGCGCGGACCATCGGCGTTTTAGCCGTTGCGCCAGGGTTGTTGGTGTCGGAGTTGCCGAACTTGTTTTTCCAGAACTGGTATTCGACGCCGACCTTGAAGGTGTTCTTCGGCGCGCTGACCACGGCGCTCATGTCGTACATGATCTGCATGTCGATGTTGGTCTCGCGCGCGGTGTCGCCGCCGAATTCGTTCTTGCCCTTGGTGCCGATGAAGTTGGCGAAGCCTTCGAACGACAGCGGAATGCCGATGTTGAACGGGATGCCCCAGGCGGCGGTCAGCATCGGGTGGGTCTTGTAGGCGTAGCGCGGCGTGGCGGCGCCGGTGAATGTGTTGAACGGCGCGTTGCTCTCCCACAGCGCGAACAGGCTGACGTCGAGGAAGCCCGGCACGTCCAGCATCAGCGTCGGGCCGGCGACGATCATGCGCTTCTTGGAGTTGTAGCCGGCGTCGGTCTTGCTGTTGAAGTCAAAACCGGCGGTGGCGCCGACGCCGCGCACCGGACCGAAGGCCCAGCTGCTGCCGGTGACTTTGCCCAGGTCCAGCGTGTGGCGGTACAGCGCATAGGCTTCATGCGCGCCGCTCTTGGCGCCGGCCGACGACGGGTCGACCTCCGACGACATCAGGAAGTCGACGCTGAAGAAGTTCTTGCCGTACTTGTAGCCGGACACGCTGCTCAGGTTGACGATGTTCTTGGTGATGTCGTTGTTGTTGAACGGCTCTGCGAACTTGGTGCCGTAGCGGTAGCTGAGCGAGGTGTCGCTCCAGTCGGCGGCGTGGGCGGCGCAGGCGCAGCCGGCGAGGAGGACGAGGGCGGTGCGGGTAGCGAGACGGGACATCATGAACTCCATTCAGTGAGATAAGTGACAGCAAGGCGTGACAGCACGGTTTGTAAGAACTTCTTTTGTATCCAATTTGTTGAGGTGATTGGATTCAATCTCATCGACTTCTCTAGCAATTCCCGGGCCACGCCGCTAATACCCGGACAGCGCCTCGGCCAGATTCACTTTCTTGTCCTGCTCATTCAGATGCAGGCGCGCTTCGATTTCCAGCAGGTGGTGCTCGATCAAATGGGTGGCTTCCTTGACCTTGCCCTGCTCGATCAGGGTGGCCAGGTCCTGGTGCTCGTCGTTCTCGCACATGGTGGCGCCGGGCGCTTCGTACAGGGCGATGATCAGCGAGCAGCGCGACACCAGCTCCGCCATGAAGCGTTGCAGCACCTGGTTGCCGGCCAGTTCCGCCAGCAGGATGTGGAACTCGCCGCCGAGGCGTATCCAGCCGGCGCGGTCGCCGGTGCGGCGGGCCTGGTCCTCGGCGTGCAGCGCGGCGCGGATCTGCTTGAGCGAGGCGGGGGTGGCGTTGCGTATCACCAGCGGCACGATCTCCCTTTCGATGGCGCGGCGGGCGGCGAAGATGTCGCGCGCTTCCTCCGGCGTGGGCGAGGCGATCACCGCGCCGCGATTGGGTCGCAGTTCGATGATGTGGTCGTGCGCCAGCCTTTGCAGCGCCTTGCGCACGGTGGTGCGGCTGACTTGATACAGTTCGCAGAAATCGGCTTCGCCCAGGTGTGTGCCGGGCGGCAGGCGGTGGCTCATGACGGCGTTGACGACCGCGCGGTAGATGCGCAGGTCGACGGCGGTGGTGCCGCGCTTGGTGGCGGCAGGCGCGCCCACGGCGACGGCCGCCGGTGCGGCCTTGCGAGGTTTGCGTTTGCCTGGTGATGGCATCGATCGATTCTCCGTGAGGGTGGTACTCACACTGCATAAAGCAGGAACCATGCTAACTACATCGTGTACAACTGCTACTGCGGATCTGTCTTGTATTGTGTACGAAAGTACTTTGTTTTGTCCTCATTTTTGAGCGCCGCGCACGTTTTTGGTGAGGAAGTGTGTCATATTTAGTGCACTCTTTCGCCCAAAATAGCGCGTTTCAGGCGGATCGTGACTGGCATGTTAATTGCGTCTGTTTTTGTATTCAATTTGTATACGATGGGGGAAGCCGATGACGGAAGCGCCGATGATAGAGCCGCGCCTGAGGATGCTGGGCATCTCCAAGATCTACCCTTCCGTGGTGGCCAACGCCGCCGTCGACCTGACCGTGATGCCGGGCGAAATCCACGCCGTGCTGGGCGAGAACGGCGCCGGCAAGAGCACGCTGATGAAGATCATCTACGGCGTGACCAAACCCGATGAAGGCCAGATCATGTGGGAGGGGAAGCAGGTCCACATCCACTCGCCGCACGACGCGCGCAAGCTGGGCATCGGCATGGTGTTCCAGCACTTCGCGTTGTTCGAGACGCTGACCGTGGCCGAGAACATCGCGCTGGCGCTGGACGAGAAGATCGCGCCGGCCGCGCTGGCGCCGCGCATCCGCGCCGTCTCCGAACAATACGGTTTGCCGCTGGACCCGCAACGGCTGGTGCATAGCATGTCGGTGGGCGAGCGGCAGCGGGTGGAGATCGTGCGCTGCCTGTTGCAGTCGCCGCGCCTGCTGATCATGGACGAGCCGACCTCGGTGCTGACGCCGGACGCGGTGCTCAAGCTGTTCGAATCGCTGCGACGCCTGGCCTCCGAAGGCGTCAGCATCCTGTATATCAGCCACAAGCTCGATGAAATCCAGTCCCTGTGCGACAAGGCCACCGTGCTGCGCGCGGGACGCGTGTCCGGCACCGCCAATCCGAAAGAGGAAAGCGCGAAGTCGCTGGCGGAGCTGATGATCGGCCGCGAGCTGCCGGTGTGCGTGCACCGGCCGCGCGAGCCGGGCGAGGTGCTGCTGGCTATCGACAAACTCAATGTGCGCAGCGACGATCCGTTCGGCACGCGCCTGAAGGACATCAGCCTGGCGCTGCGCAGCGGCGAGATCGTCGGCATCGCCGGCATTTCCGGCAACGGCCAGCAGGAGCTGTTGAAGGCCATCTCCGGCGAGCGCGCGCTGGCTGCGGGCAGCGGGGCGATCCGCTTGTGCGGGCAGGACGTCGGCGGTCTCGATGCGGCGCAACGCCGCCAGCTGGGACTGGGCTTCGTGCCCGAGGAGCGGCTGGGACGCGGCGCCGCGCCCGACCTGTCGTTGGCCGATAACGCGCTGCTGACCGGCTATCTGCCGGCGGCCAACACCGGCATGGTCAAGCGCGGCCTGATACAGCGCGGCGCGGTGCGCGAGTTCGCGCGCAAGGTCATCGAACGCTTCAACGTCAAGTGCGGCGGCGAGCAGTCGGCGGCGGCCAGCCTTTCGGGCGGCAACCTGCAAAAATTCATCGTCGGCCGCGAGATCGCGCTGGCGCCGAAGGTGATGGTGTTCGCGCAGCCGACGTGGGGCGTGGATATCGGCGCCGCCATGCTGATACGGCAGGCCATCATCGACATGCGCGACCAGGGCGTGGCGGTGCTGGTGTTGTCGGAGGAGCTGGACGAATTGTTCATGATGAGCGACCGCATCGCCGTGCTGGCGGACGGCCGCCTGTCGCAAGTGGTGCCGGCGGCCGGCACCAGCATCAACCAGATCGGCGTGTGGATGAGCGGCGATTTCGACTACCAGGGAGCAGAACATGTCGCGGCTTGAACGACGTCCCGAACCATCGCGTTCGATGATGCTGGCGTCGCCGCTGATCGCGGCGGCGGCCATGCTGGTGACCGGCTCCGTGCTGTTCTTCTTTCTGGGCCAGGAACCGCTGCACGCCTTCTACGTCTACTTCATCAAGCCGTGGACCACGCTGTACGGCGTCGGCGAACTGCTGCTGAAGGCGACCCCGCTGATCCTGTGCGGCGTGGGCCTGGCGATCGGCTTCCGCGCCAACGTCGCCAACATCGGCGCCGACGGCCAGCTGACGGTGGGCGCGATCGCCGCCGGCGCGGTGGCGCTGTATTTCGACGAGGTGCAGGCGTGGTGGGTGCTGCCGCTGATGCTGCTGGCGGGCGCGCTGGGCGGCATGCTGTGGGCGGCCATCCCCGCGCTGCTGCGCACGCGCTTCAACACCAGCGAGATTCTCGTCAGCCTGATGCTGGTGTACGTGGCGTATCACTTGCTGAGCTATCTGGTGCACGGGCCGATGCGCGATCCGGCCGGCTTTAACTTCCCGCAGTCGAAGATGTTCAGCGACTCGGCCACCTTGCCGCTGCTGGTGGAAGGCTTGCGCCTGAACGCGGCCTTCATCCTGTCGCTGGTCGCGGCGGTGGCGGCCTGGTTCTTCTGCAAGCACACCTTTGCCGGCTACCGCATGCAGGTCAGCGGCATGGCGCCGGCCGCCGCGCTGTACGCCGGCTTCAGCGAGCCGCGCAATGTGTGGCTCGCCTTCATGGTCAGCGGCGCCTTATCCGGCATCGCCGGCGTGGGCGAAGTGGCGGGGCCGCTGGGGCAGATGCAGCCGTCGGTGTCGGCCGGCTACGGCTTCGCCGCCATCATCGTCGCCTACGTCGGACGCTTGCATCCGTTGGGTGTGGTGCTGTCGGCCTTGTTGATGTCGCTGCTGTACATCGGCGGCGAGACGGCACAGATCGAGCTGCAGGTGCCGTCGGCCATCACCGGCATGTTCCAGGGCCTGCTGCTGTTCTACCTGCTGGCGGCGGACCTGTTCATTCACTACCGCTTCAAGCCGCGCAAGCGCCACTTGCCTGTCACCGCCGGAGAAACCGCATGATCAGCACCGAACTGTTAATCGCCTTCCTCGCCAGCACGGCGGGCGCCGCCACACCGCTGGTGGTGGCCTCGATGGGCGAGCTGGTGACCGAGCGTTCCGGCGTGCTCAATCTGGGCATGGAGGGCATGATGCTGGTCGGCGCCGTGGTGGGCTTCGGCGTCACCCTGGGCACGGGGCAGATGTGGCTGGGGTTATTGGCGGCGATTGCGGCGGGCATGCTGATGTCGCTGATCTTCGGCTTCCTGGTGCTGACGCTGCAGACCAACCAGGTCGCCACCGGACTGGCGCTGACCTTGTTCGGCATCGGGTTGTCGGCCTTCATGGGGCGCGGGCTGGTGGGGCAGACGGTGGAGCCTATGCCGCACCTGCATTTCCCGTTGCTGTCCGACCTGCCGTTTGTCGGGCCGCTGCTGTTCCGTTTTGACGCGATGGTGTACGGCTCGGTGCTGCTGGTGGTGCTGATCGGCTGGGTGCTGGCCCGCACCCACATCGGGCTGGTGATACGCGCGGTGGGCGAGTCGCCGCACAGCGCCCATGCGATCGGCTATCCGGTGATCGGCCTGCGCTACGGCACGGTGCTGTTCGGCGGCGCCATGGCCGGCCTGGGCGGCGCCTACCTGTCGCTGGCGCTGACGCCGATGTGGGTCGAGGGCATGACGGCGGGACGCGGCTGGATCGCGCTGGCGCAGGTGGTGTTCGCGACGTGGAAGCCGCGCGGCGTGATGGTGGGCGCCTATCTGTTCGGCGGCGTGACGGTGTTGCAGTTCCACGGGCAGGGCATGGGGCTGGACATCCCGTCGGAGTTTTTGTCGATGCTGCCCTACCTGGCGACTATCGTTGTGCTAGTCATTATTTGCCGAAATCCGCAAACAATCTTGCTGAATAAACCGATGTCTCTGGGCCAAAACTTCAAGCCGGACTGACAGTTGTTGCGTTCATGCACAGCAAAATTGATGTAGATCAAAAACGGACAATAAAAACCAGCAGTAAAAATTCCCTGCGACAATTGGTGACTTTGTTGCGGGGAAAACCTATCTATTCTGGACTCATTGGCCACTGGCCGATGGCGCTCCCCAAACCCCGGCACGCCCTTTTCCCAAATATAAAAAAAGGAACGGCCATGCGTATCAACAGTCCAATCACTCAAAACGAATACCTGATGGACGATGGCAAGACCATCGTCTCCAGCACGGATTTGCAGGGCAACATCAACTACGCGAATCCCTATTTCATCGAGGTCAGCGGCTTCACGGAGCAGGAGCTGATCGGCGCGCCGCAGAACATCGTGCGCCATCCCGACATGCCGGTCGAAGCCTTTGCCGATCTGTGGCAGACCATCCGCGCCGGCATGCCGTGGACCGGCCTGGTGAAGAATCGCTGCAAGAACGGCGACTACTATTGGGTGATGGCGAATGTCACGCCGGTGATCGAGCAGGGCAAGCCGGTCGGCTACCTGTCGGTGCGGACCAAGCCCAGTCGCGAGCAGGTACGCGAGGCGGACGAGTTGTATCGCCAGTTCAAGGCGGGCAATCCGCGCCGGCTGCGCATCGTCAACGGGCGCGTGGTTGCGACCGGCATCGTGGCACGGCTGGCGGGCATGCTGAAGATGGCACTGGCGCGCCAGATCGCCATGGCCACGCTGCTGACCGGCGGCGTGCTGGCCCTGCTGGCGTTTGCCTTGCTGGGACTGGACGACGCGGACATAGTCGCAGCGCGCAGCTGGATGGGGGCGCTGGCGCTGGGCGCCATGCTGGGCATGGTGTGGTTCGGCCGCAGCCTGTACCTGAACGTGGCGCTGCCGCTGCGCGAGGCGACGCGCGCGGCGCGCATGATGGCGGGCGGCGACCTGACGGCGGCCTTCGCTATCCGGCGCGACGATGAAATGGGGCAGCTGCTGGCGGCGCTGCGGCAGACCAATATCAACCTGCACAGCATCATCGGCGACGTACGCGCCAACTTCGACGAGATCTCGGTGGCGACCGATGAAATCGCCGACGGCAACCTCGATCTGTCGGGGCGCACCGAGTCGCAAGCCTCCAGCTTGCAGCAGACCGCGGCCAGCATGGAGCAGCTGACGTCGACCGTCCAGCAAAGCGCCAGCAATGTGGCCAGCGCCAATGAGCTGGCCGAACGGGCGTCGGCGGTGGCGGCGCAGGGTGGCAGCATCGTGTCGCAGGTGGTGTCGACGATGGTCGATATCAGCGCCTCGTCGAACAAGGTGCTCGACATCATCGGCCTGATCGACGGCATCGCGTTCCAGACCAATATCCTGGCGCTGAACGCGGCGGTGGAGGCGGCGCGCGCCGGCGAGGAAGGACGCGGCTTCGCCGTGGTGGCCAGCGAGGTGCGTAACCTGGCGCAGCGTTCGGCCACGGCCGCCAAGGAAATCAAGGTGCTGATCGACCAGTCTATCCTCAAGGTGCAGGCCGGCACGGCGCTGACCACCAGCGCCGGCATGACGATGAGCCAGGTGATCGAATCGGTGGACCGGGTGTCGCGCGTGATGGAGGAGATTTCGAACTCGACCCGCGAGCAGAGCGACGGCATCGTCCAGGTCAACCAGGCGGTGATACAGATCGACGACATCACGCAGCAGAACGCGGCGCTGGTGGAGCAGGCCGCCGCCGCCGCCGGCAACCTGGCGCAGCAGACGCGTTGCGTGTCGCAGGCGATGGCGGTGTTCAAGTTGCAGGGCGGGCTGGCGGTCCGGCGTCCCGTTGCGGCGCCGGTGAGCCAACCCAAGCCGAGGCTGAAGTTGCTGGCGTGAGGGTTTATCATGCTGGTTTGACGCGGCAATTCGGGAACCAGCATGGAGCAAGCGGTACGGGTAACACTGGCGGGGCAGGGATGGAGCTTCGACGCGCAAGCGCCGGCGACGGTGCTGCAAAGCGCCGAACGCGCCGGCGTGCGCCTGCCCAGCTCCTGCCGCAACGGCACCTGCCGCACCTGCATCTGCCTGAGCACCAGCGGCGCGGTGCGCTACCTGATCGAGTGGCCGGGCCTGAGCCTCGATGAAAAGCGCGAAGGCTACATCCTGCCGTGCGTGGCCATCGCCGTCACCGACCTGGTGATCGAAGCGCCCGCCGCCAAACCCGGGGTCAGGTCCCCCATTTGAGCATGAGCTCGGCTTGACTAGCCGAACTCATGCTCAAATGGGGGACCTGACCCCGGATTTTAGTCGCCGCGTTTGCGCAGGCGGCTCAGTAGCGCGTCGGTCGATTCGCTGAGCGGCACGCCGTGACGCCGCATCAGCTGGATATTCAGCACCATGTTTTCCAGCACCAGCTTGGCCGCCACGGCCAACAGCGTCAGGTGCTTGTCCTCCTCGCTGAAGTTTTCCATCGCCTCGGCCATCTCGCACAAGTGGTTGGAGATCAGGCCGCGCAGATCGTGCTCGTCGAACGGCAGGTCGGCGAAATCGATCGGATCTTCCTTTTCCACCTCTTCCATCAGCAGTTCCAGCTCTTGCGGTGTGATCGTCATGCAGTGCTCCATTAGTTGAGGCATTTTCATTTTAGGCCAAACCGGAATAGAATCGCTAATCCCGTCGATCAAACCAACAAGCATAACGATGGCGCAACTTGTTTTTACCCAGCAACTGGGCCGCTTCATGACCGTGCCGCAGGTGGAGACCAGCGCGGCCGATCTGCGCAGCGCCCTCGACGCCGCCTTCGCCGACCATCCACGGCTGCGCGGCTACGTGCTCGACGAGCAGGGCCAGCTGCGCGAGAACGTCGTCATCTTCATCGACGGACAACGCACCCGCGAGCGAAAAATATTGAACGATGCGCTCGCGCCGCATTCCAAAGTCTATATCTTGCAAGCTCTTTCTGGAGGTTGATATGTCCGACCGCGCCTACATCGGCACTCGCAAAGGATTGTTTGAAATCTACCGCACGCACGAGGCGTGGCATATCGACCAGCAGCATTTCCTGGGCGATCCGGTGTCGATGGTGTTGCCGGACCGGCGCGACGGCACTTTGTATGCGGCGCTGAACCTGGGCCACTTCGGCGCCAAGCTGCACCGGCGCGATGCGGGCAGCGACAACTGGGTCGAGGTGGCGGCGCCGGCCTTCCCCGTCAAGCCGACCGACTCCGCCGATCCGGTCGAGTGGACGGTGAAGCAGATCTGGTCGCTGGCGGCGGGCGGGCCGGACCAGCCGGGCGTGCTGTGGGCGGGCACCCTGCCGGGCGGCCTGTTCCGCTCGAACGACCGGGGCGAGAGCTGGAAGCTGGTGGACGGGCTGTGGAACGTGCCGGAGCGCGCGCAGTGGATGGGAGGCGGCTACGACGTGCCGGGTATCCACAGCATCTGCGTCGATCCGCGCGACAGCCGGTCGGTGCTGGTCGGCGTGTCCTGCGGCGGCGCCTGGCTGACCACCGACGGCGGCGAGAGCTGGTCGCTGCGGGCCAAGGGCATGGTCGCCAACTACATGCCGCCGGAAATGGCCGACGTGCAGCAAATACAGGACCCGCACCGCATCGTGCGCTGTCCGTCCGAGCCGGACAAGCTGTGGTGCCAGCATCACAACGGCATCTGGCGCTCGGTGGACAACGGCGCCAACTGGACCGAGGTGCACAGCGCGCCGCTGTCGAATTTCGGTTTCGTGACGGCGGTGCATCCCAAGGATGGCGAGACGGCCTGGTTCGTGCCGGCCGAGGCGGACAGCAAGCGCATCGCGGCGCACGCGGCGCTGGCGGTCACGCGCACCACCGACGGCGGCAAGACCTTCACCGCCTGGCGCGGCGGCTTGCCGCAGCAGCATTGCTACGACCTGGTCTACCGTCACGGGCTGGCGGTCAGCGATTGCGGCCAGATACTGTTGATGGGGTCGACCACCGGCGGCGCCTGGCTGTCGGAGGATGGCGGCGGCCAGTGGCAGACCATCTCCACCACCTTGCCGCCGATTTACTCGGTCAGCTTCGCCTAGCTTATCCGGCATAGGCCAGGAACATATCGACGGTCGCCTCAACCACTTTTTTCTGCATGGCCGCGTCCAGCGGCGGCTGGTTCAGTGTCACTTGCGGCCAGAAGGCGAAGGTCTTCAACTGGCCGGTCAGCATTTGCGGGGCCAGCACCGGGTCGGCCTTGAGCAGCTTGCCGTCGGCCTGGGCGGCGCGCAGCCAGACCACGGCTTCTTCTTCCTTGCGGGTCAGCCGCGTCACCATCTCCTGCGCCCGCTCGGGCGAGTGGATGGATTCGGCGATCGCCACCCGCGCCAGATCCAGGAAGTAACTGTCCTGGAGCATGGCCATCTTTTTCCACAGCAAAGCCAGTAGTTGCTCGCGCATGGGCACGGCCGGATCGTAGGGCTGCTGCTGCTGCGCCATCGAACTATTCCACAACTCATGCAATATCTGCGCGAACAGTTCGTCTTTACTGGGGAAGTGGTTGTACACCGTGCGCTTGGACACGCCGGCGGTGGCTGCAATCTTGTCCATGCTGGTCGATTCGAAACCGCTGACGCGGAATTCAGCGATGGCGGCTTCGACGATGGCCTGGCGTTTGCGGTCGGTCAGTTTGAGGGGCGTGTTCATGCCATTATTTTACACCGAGTAGTTTACTTTTCAAAAAATAAGAACTACACTGTGTAGTGTACATTCTAAACCCTGGAGTCGCCCATCATGACTTATCAATCCGTTATCGCCGAATCCGACCTCGACGGCCTGTCCGTGCCCAGCGCGCCGCGTACCCGCGACGGCAAGTTCCGCAATCCGGTCAAGATGCATCAGATGGGTTTCTTCAAGTCGCTGGGCGTGATGCTGCGCTTTGCTTTCGATAAACCCAAGGACACCGTGCCGCGCCAGGCCATCCCCGTTCATGCGATCACGCAGCAGCAGTTATTGGATGCTCCGGATCGCAGCCTGTTCCGCCTCGGGCACTCGACGGTGCTGCTCAAGCTCAACGGCCATTTCTGGCTGACCGATCCCGTGTTTTCCGAGCGCGCCTCGCCGGTGCAGTGGGCCGGGCCGCAGCGTTTCCACCAGACGCCGATCAGCATCGAGGAGCTGCCGCCGATCAAGGGCATCATCCTGTCGCACGATCATTACGATCACCTGGACTACGCCGCCGTGATGAAGCTGGCCGCCAGGACCGAGCACTTCATCACGCCGTTGGGCGTGGGCGACCGTCTGGTCGCCTGGGGTATTCCGGCCGCCAAGGTGCAGCAGCTGAGCTGGTGGCAATCGACCCATGTTGCTGGGGTGAAGCTGGTGGCGACGCCGGCCCAGCATTTTTCCGGCCGCGGCTTGAGCGACCGCAACAAGACGCTGTGGGCGTCGTTTGTCATCGAAGACCGGGATGTGAAGGTGTTTTTCAGCGGCGATAGCGGTTATTTCGACGGTTTCAAGGAAATCGGCCGCCGCCATGGTCCGTTCGACCTGACGATGGTGGAGACCGGCGCCTACGATCCGCAATGGCCGGATGTGCACATGCAGCCGGAGGAATCCCTGCAGGCGCACATCGATCTGCGCGGCAAGGTGATGCTGCCGATTCATAACGGCACGTTCGACCTGTCGCTGCACGCCTGGCATGATCCGTTCGACCGTATCGCCGAGCTGGCTGCGGAGCGCCGCTTGCCGCTGGCCACGCCGGAAATCGGCAAGGCGCTCGATATCCGCCTGCCGCTGGCGGATGGCCGCTGGTGGGACGGTGTGAAGGAACTGGAAGCGGCGATGCTGGCTCAGCCGCTGTAGAAACCAGCGTCATTCCCGCGCAAGCGGGAATCCATACTCGGTATCCATGGATGCGTTCTATGGGTACCCGCCTTCGCGGGTACGACGGGTCAGGCGACGACGTTGATCAGCTTGCCGATGGTCTCGCCCTGCGCGTTGATCTGCGGCTTGGGCGGCGCCTGCAGGTCGGCCGGCAGCACTTGCTCGGCGCGCGACGGTCTTTCTATCGCATTATTCAAATTCGGGGCTGGCGCCGCCTTCAACGGCGGCGCGGACGCCTGATCGCTTTCGCGCTGGGTATCGCTCAGCGTCTGCTTATCCTTGGTCAGCTGCACCCGGCTTTGCTCCAGCCGGCTGGCGTCCTGGTTCACGCGTGACTGATCTGTCTGCACCTGCCTTTCGGCCTGTGCAATCGATGCTTGCAGCGCGCTGACGGACGTTACGGAAGCCACGATCTAACCCCTAAGCAATAATTCCGGGCATGGTAAGGCAGAATCGTATTGAGTACGATCAATTGCAGAGTAGGCCACAAAAACAAAAAAGGCAAGGCTAACCGCGCCTTGCCTGTGAGGGAGGGAACTACAGCTTAGAAGCGGTACAGCAACGACGCTTCCCAGGTACGGCCAAACAGCGGACGTGCGTTGATCGGACCGGAGCCGCCGGCGGTCAGGCGGGAATTGCCTTCGGTCAGGCCCAGTTCGTTGTTGAGGTTGGTGCCGGCCAGGCGCACTTCGATTTTCTCACCCAGCGAGAACAGCACGCCGGCATCGATGGTGCGGTAGGACGGCAGGTATTGCTGGTTGGCCTGGTCAGCCCAACGCTCGCCGATCGAGGTGTAGGTGCCATAGATCTTGGCCGAGTTGCCGTCGCCCAGAGGAATCTTGTAGGTCGGCGTGAAGCGGAATTGCAGCTTCGGCTGGCGCTGGACGGTTTTGCCTGCGGTATCCGGATTGTCGCGGTATTCCGATTTCTGGTAATCGCCGGTCAGTGCCAGTTGCAGGTTGGCGATAGGACGCACCGCCAGTTCGAATTCCAGGCCGTTGCCCTTGGAGCCGCTGATCGAATGCAGCTCGCGGCCGTCGGCCAGCACCTGCGAGAAGGCGATGCCGTCGAATTCCGTGTGGAAGGCGTTGATGTAGGCGCTGTACATCTGGGTCGCCGTCTTGAAGCCGATTTCGTACTGGCTCACTTTCGGCGTCGGCAGGATGCCGCGGTCGTTGACGGCCTTCTGGTTGCCGGCGCCGCGCAGGTCGTCGAAGGAGATGAAGGTGTGGCCGCGGTTGGCGCGCACGAACACCGCCGTATCCTTGGCCAGCTTGTAGTTGCCGCCGATGGTGAAGGAATTGGCGCTGTCGGTGCGGCTCAGGTAGGTGTTGGAACCGTCCGGCATCGAGGTGCCGTTGTTGTACACGGTCAGCGGATTGTTGTCGGTGTCGGCCGAGGTCAGGTTGGAGATCGTGCCGCTGATCTTCTGCTGTTCGTGGCGCATGCCGAAGTCGACCTTGATGCGGTCGTTGACTTTCCACTCGTCCGAGATGAAGGCGGCGGTGTTGCGGCCGTCGTACGAAGCGACCGGCGCGTAGAACACATTGCCGTCGGTGCCGTTCTTCGACACGACCACGCCGTTGTTCAGGGTTACGTTGATCAGGCTGGCTTGCGGCACGGCCGACATCAGGTGGCTGTTGCCCAGGTACCAGACGTCGCGCGACGAGTAGTCGGCGAAATAGCCGCCCACGGTCACCGTGTTGTCCTTGCCGATTTCCTTGCTGACGCGCAGTTCGTCGGTGAACGAGGTCAGTTTCTTCTCCACCGACCACAGGCCGGCCTGCACCACCTGCTGGCTGCCGTCGACCGCGCCGCCGTGCACATAGGTGGCGGTGCCGGCCGTGGCCAGCTTGCCGCCGGCCGCCGCGACGGTCGCCGCGTTGCCGTTGGCCGAGCTGATGGCCGCCTTCAGGTAGTCGTTCATCGACAGCGGGTTGTTACCGGTGAACATGGCGTTGGTATTCAGGTCGCCGTCGAAGCGGTTGAACTTGTTCGATACGCTCCATTCGCCGATCTTCTGGTCGAAGTCCGCGCCGAACACGGTGGCTTTGAGGCCGCGGCCGTCCGCCAGGTCGCGGTTCAGCGTCTTGCCGGGCGCCGCTTCGATGGTGAAGTTGCGCATTTCGCCGCTCATCAAAGTGCCGGTCAGCGGATTGAAGCCCGGGAATTCCGAGATCGTGTGGCCGCCGTTGCTGGAGATCAGCGGCACGCCGGTGTAGAAGGCGTTCTTGTCGTCGGTGTTGCGGACGTACATGGTCAGCTTGCCGTCGTCGAGCTTGCGGGTCAGTGTGGCGGTCAGCTGGTGGCCGTCGTCGGCCGGGAAGCCGGCGTCGCGCACACCGTCGGTCTTGCGGTAGAAGCCGCCGACCGAGCCGTACCAGCCGTCGCTGATTTTGCCGCCGTAGTACATGTCGACGCGGCGCAGGCTGCCGGTGCCGGTGGTGAAGCGCACCGAGCCTTCAGGCGTGTCGCCGCCTTCTTTCAGGATGAAGTTCATGGTCGCGCCGGGCTGGGCGTTGGACCAGATGGTGGACGGGCCGCCGCGCAGCACTTCAACGCGCTCGACCGTGTCGTCCAGGCGGAAGGCCGACGAGCCTTCGAAGAACGACAGCGTTGGCGGCGGGAAGATCGGGTTGCCCATCAGCTGCACCGAGACGAAGGGCGAATCGCTGCCGGAAGGGAAGCCGCGCACTTCGATGTTGGCGCCGGACTGGCCGCCGGTCGATTCCGCATACACGCCCGGCACCAGTTTCATGATGTCGGCGGTGCTGCTTGGCGAGGCTTGTTTCAGCTGCTCTTCGTTGGCGGTGGTGATGGAGAAGGCCGAGTCGACCTTGCGCACGCCGCGCGCCGAGGCGACGCCGGTGACGACCACTTGCTGGACTTCGGCGGTGACTTCCTTGGAAGTGGCTGGTTCAGATGGGGCGGCGCTCTGGGCTTGCGCGGCGGTCTGGTTGACGAGCGTGAGGACGGCAGCCGTGACTGCGGATAACAAGAACGGATTCTGGCTTTTCATGTGGTCTATGCTTTCTTATGGTGTAAATCGTCTCCTGGACGGCGCGCCACCAGCCAAAACAGCCTCCGGTAGTTCCATCCCCATCTTCCACGATTCGTGAAGATGGGTCATTGAAACAAGAAATGATATCGATGTCAATCGAAATGTTATCGATGTCATTTTCCGCGACAAATTAAAAATTTCTGTCATAATGCGTGCGCCCCCCCCTGTTTTCAACCTATGAGCGATCAATGCCTTCGAATAAGTCTGTAGCCCGCAAAGCCGAAACAGCATTGACGATGGAAGACCTGGCCAAGCTGGCCGGCGTCTCCAAGATCACTGTTTCCCGCGCGCTGCGCGATAGTCCGCTGGTGACTGCGGAGACGCGCGAGAAGATCCGCATCCTGGCGAGCGAGCAGGGCTACCGTTTCAATGTGAGCGCGCGCAATCTGCGCATGGGCCGCAGTTATTCGGTGGCGGTTGTGGTGGAAATGACACCCGTGCGCGGCCGGCCGATGTCCGATCCGTATCCGCTGGAGCTGTTGGGCGGCATTACGCAGGAACTGACGACCGCCGGCTACAGCGTGGTGCTGACGTCCAAGCAGTTGATGAACACGGCGCCGGTGCAGGGCGCCGACGGTTTGATCCTGCTGGGCCAGGGTTCGCACGGCGAAGCGGTGCGCACTTTGCAGCAGACCGGCATGCCGCTGGTGGTGTGGGGCGCGCCGGAAGCCGACACCGACTACATCGTGGTCGGCTCGGACAATAGAAAGGGCGGCATCAGCGCCGCCGAGCGCTTCATCGCGCAGGGCCGGCAGAAGCTGGTGTTCCTGGGCGACGTCGATCACGCCGAGGTGCAGGAACGCTGCGCCGGTTTCATCGACGCGATGGGCGGGCGGGCGACGGTGCATATCATCCGTCCCAAAGCCTTCACCTTCGAGGCGGGCTTCGACAGCATCTCGGCGCTGTTGAAAAAGAAGGGCGCCAATTTCGACGGCGTGTTTGCCGCCAGTGACTTGCTGGCCATGGGCGCGATCCGCGCGCTGGCCGAGAAGAATTTGCGGGTGCCGGAGAATGTTTCCGTCATCGGCTACGACGATACGCCCGGCGCGGCCAGTTTCGTGCCGCCGCTGACCAGCGTGCACCAGTACCTGCGCGATGGCGGCGTATTGTTGGCCAAGAAGATGTTGGGCCTGATCGAAGGCCACCCGGTCGCATCCGAAATGCTGCCGACCACCTTGATGGTACGCCAGACCTAGTTTTCCGCTTTTCCCGTTTCCCCTTGAAATAAGCCAAAAACCTCAATAAACCGGCTTTTTTCAAAATTCAAACCGCTTTGAATCGCATTTTTAAGGAATACGCTGTGCAACAACACACCTATCCCCTCGAAGCCTGGTGCATCCGCGAGACCAGTTTCGACACCGACTCCCACTTTCTCGACGAGACCCTGTTCGCGCTGGGGAACGGCTACATCGGCCTGCGCGGCACCGGCGAGGAGGGCTACAGCGGCCCGGCCGGCACCTCGCTCGACGGCACCTACCTGAACGGCTTCTACGAATCGGAGCCTATCCAGTATCCGGAGGCGGCCTACGGCCTGGCCAAGGTGAACCAGTTCATGCTGAACGTGCCGAATGCGAAGGGCGTCGAGCTGTGGCTGGAGGACGAGCGCTTCGACCTGCTGAGCGGCACCGTGCAGTCGTACGAGCGGGTGCTGGACTTCCACACCGGCGTGCTGACGCGCAGCGTGGAGTGGACCTCGCCGCAGGGCCGCAGCGTGAAGCTGCATAGCCGCCGCCTGGTGTGCTTCGAGAACAAGCATTTGTTCGCGATCGAGTTCGCGGTGACGCCGCTGAATTTCGCGGGCCGCCTGCGGCTGGTGTCTGCGCTCGACGGCGCGGTGAAGAACCAGGAAGCCGGCGACGATCCGCGCGTGGGTTCGGCGGTGTCCGGCCAATCGCTGCACATGGTGCGCTATGAGCAGAACGTCGGCTTTGCGGCGCTGGTGCAGCGCACACACAACAGCGGCTTCATGCTGGTTAGCGCCACCGATACCGAACTGACAGGCGCCGATGCGACCATCGAGATCGCCCAGGTGGAGCAGCGCCTGACGCAGACGTATGAGCTGCAGGTGCAGGTCGGCCAGACCATCACGCTGAACAAATACGGCAGCTATTTCTCCTCACGCGACTACGCCGAGGCGGAGCTGATGTGGCGCAGCAAAGACACGCTGGCCACCGCCAAGGCGGGCGGGTTCGACGAACTGCGCTTGGCGCAGGAGCAGTACCTGGCCGATTTCTGGCAGCAGGCCGACGTGCAGATCGCCGGCGACGACGCGCTCCAGCAAGGCATCCACTTCAACCAGTTCCACCTGCTGCAATCGGTGGGCCGCGACGGCAAGACCAACATCTCCGCCAAGGGTGTAACGGGCGAAGGCTACGAAGGCCACTATTTCTGGGACACGGAGATCTACATCTTCCCGTTCTTCCTGTACTCGAAGCCGGAGATCGCCCGCAAGCTGCTGGAGTACCGCTACGCCGGGCTGCCGAAGGCGCGCGAGCGCGCGCGCCAGATGTCGCATGCGACCGGCGCGCTGTACCCGTGGCGCACCATCGCCGGTGACGAGTGCTCGGCCTACTTCCCGGCGGGGACGGCGCAGTATCACATCAACGCCGATATCGCCTACTCCATCAAGCTGTACATGGAAGCGACCAACGACCAGGAATACCTGGTCAAGCACGGCGCGGAAATCGTCATGGAGACCGCGCGCATCTGGATGGGCATTGGCAGCTATGACCGTGAGGGGCGCTTCTGCATCAACCAGGTGACGGGGCCGGACGAATACACGGCGCTGGTCAACAACAACTACTACACCAACGCGATGGCGCAGATGCACCTGAACTTTGCGGCCTCGATCGCGGAGCAGTTGCAGGCGCGGGAGCCGGTGGAGTTTGCGCGCATCGCCGCCGCCACCGCGCTGGATGCGAACGAGCCGGCCGCATGGCGCCGCGCCGCATCGCTGATGAATCTTCCTTACGACGAAGCGCTGCAAATCCACGCGCAGGACGACAGCTTCCTGTCGAAGAAAGTGTGGGATTTCGCCAACACGCCGAAGGAGAACTACCCGCTGCTGCTGAACTATCACCCGATGGTGATCTACCGCCACCAGGTGTGCAAGCAGGCGGACGTGGTGCTGGCGCTGCTGCTGCTGTCCGACCAGTTCACGCTGGAGGACAAGCGCCGCGACTTCGATTACTACGAGGCGGTGACGACGCACGATTCATCGCTGTCGTCCTGCATCTTCAGCATCATCGCGGCGGAAGTGGGCTACCAGGACAAGGCTTACGACTACTTCATGGAGACCGCGCGCCTCGACCTGGACGACACCCACGGCAACACGCACTACGGCGTGCACACGGCGGCGATGGCCGGCACCTGGATGGGCGTGGCGTATGGCTTCGCGGGCATGCGCGTGGTGGGCGGCGAGCTGCATTTCGCGCCGTCGGTGCCGAAGCAGTGGCAGCACTACACGTTCAAGATTCACTTCAAGGGCGCGCTGCTTGAGGTGCACGTGGAGCCTGGCCGCGCTGACTACCGCCTGCTGCAAGGCGAGGCGCTGAACTTTACCCAAGGCGGCGAACCTGTCGCACTGACGCTGTCGCAACCGACGCAATCGAGGAGTTTTGCATGAGCCGCTTTAAAGCCGTTATCTTTGACCTGGACGGCGTCATCACCGACACCGCCCACTATCACTACCTGGCGTGGAAGCGCCTGGCGGAATCGCAGGGCGTGCATTTCGATCACGCTTTCAACGAGAACCTGAAGGGCATCGACCGCATGGGATCGCTGGACTTGATCCTGGCGTCGTCCAAGCGGGCGTACACTAGCGAGGAAAAGCTGGCGCTGGCCGACGAAAAAAACCTGCACTACCAGGAGCTGATCGCCACCATGTCCGCGGCCGATCTGCTCCCGGGCGCGGTGCGGGCGCTCGACACGGTGCGCGCGCGGGGCTTGCGTATCGGCCTGGCATCGGTCAGCAAGAACGCCTTTACGGTGTTGGGCCGCCTGGGCATCACCGATAAATTCGATTACGTGGTCGATGCGGCGACCATCGCGCGCGGCAAGCCGGATCCGGAGATTTTCCTGAAGGCGGCGCGGGAACTGGGCGTGGCGCCGGAGGACTGCCTCGGCGTCGAGGATGCGGTGGCGGGGGTGGCGTCGATCAAATCGGCCGGCATGTTCGCACTGGGGATAGGCCATCCCTTTGTGCTCACTCAGGCCGACGTGGTCATCACGAGCCTGAGCGACTTCAATCTCGAATCATACTAAATAATATAAATTATAAAATTCGGAGACAGTATGAAGAACAATCGCATTCTATTTGCGCTATTTCTGATTTACTTTGTTTTTGCGATCCTGCTCAATAGCGTGGGCACGGTCATCCTTCAGGTCATCAACAACTACGGTATCAGCAAGTCCAGCGCCAGCATTCTGGAAGGGTTCAAGGATTTGCCGATTGCAGCGGTGTCCTTCCTGATCGCGTCCTTCCTGCCGCGTTTGGGCTACAAGAAGGCCATGCTGACCGGGCTGGCCATCGTCACCGCCGCCTGCGTGGCGATGCCGTTGCTGCCGTCGTTCGCCACCACCAAGCTGTTGTTCTTCTGCGTCGGCGTAGCGTTCGCGCTGGTGAAGGTGTCGGTGTATTCGACGCTGGGATTGATCGCCGCCGACCGCAAGCAGCACGCCAGCATCATGAATCTGCTGGAAGGCTTCTTCATGGTCGGTGTGCTGAGCGCCTACTGGGTGTTCGGCTACTTCATCGATTCATCCGATCCGCTGTCGCGCAGCTGGTTGCAGGTGTACTGGGTGCTGGCCGTGCTGTGCGCGCTGACGTTTGCGCTGCTGCTGACCACTCCCTTCAACGAGGACATGGCGGCGCTGCCGCAGGGCCGCAGCATCGCGCAGGACTTCGCCGCCATGCTCAAGCTGTTCTTCAAACCGCTGGTGTGCGTGTTCGTCATCACGGCGTTTTTGTATGTGCTGATCGAGCAAAGCGTAGGCACCTGGCTACCGACGTTTAACAACGAGATCCTGAAATTGCCGGCGGCGATGAGCGTGCAGGTGACCAGCATCTTTGCCGCCTGCCTGGCGATCGGGCGCTTGTCGGCCGGCGTGTTGATGCGCAAGTTGAACTGGTATCCGGTGATGAATGCCTGCGTGATCGGCATGGCGGCGATGGTGCTGCTGGCGCTGCCGCTGACGCACGACGTGGTGGCCGATCCGAACATCAGCTGGTCCAGCGCGCCGCTGGCGACCTTCCTGTTCCCGCTGATCGGATTGTTCATGGCGCCTATCTACCCCGGCATCAATTCGGTGATGCTCAGCTCCCTGCCGAAGAACCAGCATTCGGCCATGACCGGCTTGCTGGTGATTTTTTCAGCACTGGGCGGCACCACCGGTTCGCTGATCACCGGCTACGTGTTCGGTAATTTCAGCGGCCATTTCGCCTTCTACCTGACCCTGGTACCCATTTCTATCGTCTTGATTATGTTGTATTTTTTCAAAAAAGCGGTAGATGACGGTGGTGGTGGTTTCGACCCGTCCGCTATAATCAGCGGTCAACATTGAGCAATTGTCTATGAACCTGGAGCGCCTCGCGAATTTACTCGGCATGTCGAAAACCACGGTGAGCCGGGCGTTAAACGGTTACCCGGAGGTCAACGGCCGGACCCGCGAGCGCGTGCTGAAGGCGGCCAAGGAGAACGGCTACCAGGCCAATCCGATGGCGCGCTCGCTGGCGCTGGGACGCACCAATGTGTTCGGCATCATCTATCCGCTGCTGCCGGCGGACTTGGGCGATCCGATGTTCCTCGACGTGGTGGCCGGCATGTCGGCCGCGCTGGAGCAGGTCAGCAAGAACCTGATCATCGCGCCGGTGTCGCCGGCGGCGGAGCAGCCGTCGTACCAGCAGATCGTGCGCGGGCGGCGTGTGGATGGACTGGTGGTCAGCCGCACGCTGGTGCGCGACGAGCGCATCGCCTTCCTGAGCAAAGCCAAATTTCCCTTTGTCGCGCATGGCCGCACGCAGCTCGATGCGCCGTATGCGTGGTTCGACTACGACAACGCGGCGGGCATCCGCATGGCGATGGAGCGCTTGCTGGGATTGGGCCATCAGCGCGTGGCGCTGGTCAGCGCGCCGCTGGAATTGAACTTCGCCCGCCAGCGCAAGGACGCCTTTGTGGCGGCGATGGCGTCGGCCGGGCTGGAAGTGGATACGCGCTACCTGATCGACAACACGCTGGACCGCCGCAGCGGCTACCAGGCGATGCAGCAGTTGCTGGCGTGTTCGCCGCGGCCGACCGCGGTCATCGTCGACAATCATCTGTCCGGCGTTGGCGCCGTGCGCGCGCTGCTCGATGCCGGTATCGATATCGGCAAGGAGATGTCGGTGATCGTCTGGGGCAGCATGGCCGACACGCTGGCCGGCGTCGACGTCACCACCATCGACCAGCCGGACGCCCACAAAGCCGGCGCCCGCATGGTCGAGATGCTGCTGGCCCTGGTGGATGGCAAGCCGGCCGGCGAGCTGCAAGAGCTGTGGCAGCCGGTGCTGTTGGCGGGATCGACCGTTGGCGCACCTACTTAGCAATAACCGCTGTTGCTTCGATCTCGAATAGCATGCCGTCCAGCGCCAGGCGCGGCACGGGAATCAGCGTGCAAGCCGGGGCGGGATGCTCGCCCCAGGCGGCGCGCAGTGCGTTGCTGAAGATACCCAGGCGTTCTTCGTTGTGATCGACGATCAGTGCCGTGACCTTGGCGACTTCGCTCAGCCTTGCATCGGCGGCGGTGAGCGCGGTTTGCAGATTGGTCAACGCTTGCTTGACCTGCGCTTCAAAACTTTCCGACAGCACGCCATCGGCACTCTCGCCGCCTTGACCCGCGATGTAGATGATGCGGGCCGGCGCTTCGGCGACGACGACGTGGCTGTAGCCGTTGGGGCGTGGATCGTACAGACCGGGTGGGTTGATGAATTTCATGGCGTCCTTCAGGCAGTGAATGTGCAGACACTATAAAATCTCAACTTAACTTGAGGTCAAGGATTTTATATGGCATCTCCTCCGAAGGAACTCGGCGTCGGCGAGCTGGCCGAGCGAGCCGGCGTGGCGGTATCGGCGCTGCATTTTTATGAAGCCAAGGGGCTGATACATTCGGTCCGTTCCAGCGGCAACCAGCGCCGCTACGCACGCTCTGTGTTGCGGCGGTTGGCGGTGATAAAGGTCGCGCAACGCGTCGGCCTGCCGCTGGCGGCGATCGCGCAGGCCTTGGATGCCCTGCCGTCGGGACGAACACCCACCGTTGCAGACTGGCGCCATCTCTCCGCCGCGTGGAAGCTGGAGCTGGAAGAACGCATCAAGACATTGATGCAATTGCGCGATCAACTCGACGGCTGCATCGGTTGCGGATGCCTGTCGCTGAAGGCCTGCCCGCTACGAAACGCGCAGGACGCGCTGGCGCAGGAGGGCGCAGGACCGCACTTCGAGTCCCGTTGAAAGCTTGTTGCATATTTTTTTCCGACAGATTAGTATCAATTTATTCGACGCCGGTGTGAACCCTCGGCCGGCTTCGATCCTTGACCTGCGCGACCTCGGCTACCAGCCCTCGTCGCAACGGCGACAGGTACGCAAGGTGCCTGTTTCAGTCATCGCAGTCGGATGCTGAATGTTTATCCAGACCCACTCAGTTGGCAGATATCGGTCGTGATTCGTTCCGGCTGATATCTCACGTCGGTTTTCGATTCGAAAATCGATTTGGCATTGCGGCGCGCAAGGCACCAACACGTGGGTACGAATCGTCACTTGCATTGCCAGTTACCTTCTAAAAAAATGGAGACAACCTTGAAATATTCACTCATCGCCGCCGGCATTCTGCTGGCATCGGCCGCGCAGGCCGCAACGATAGACGCCAAGACCCTCGTCGGCGCCAGCACTCCCTTGCAAACGGCCCAATACGGCGTGCGCAATTACTCGGCCCCGGTGCTGGTCAGCGGCTTGCACGATCCCGCCAACTACATGGCCGCGCCCAAGCTGCCGGTGTGGCAGTTCGCCTCGGCCGATCCGACCGGCGGCGTGCTGACCTTCGAGCGCAACAGCGCGCCTGCCACCGGTTGGCATTCCCGCTCGCGCAAGACGCCGGTGCTGGTGACGGGCGGCGGTTCGGCCACCGCCAACCGTGTCTACACCGTGTACAACGGCCAGCAGCTGGTCGCCGCCATCAACGAAGCCGGTAACGAACCGAAGATCATTCGCGTGATCGGCCATATCGATCTGCGCTGGAGCCAGAACAACACGGTGTTCAAGGAATACACCAGCTATTCGGACCAGAAGCTGGGTGGTTCGATCAGCCTGCCCTCGAATACGACGCTGGTCGGCATCAACGACGCCCAGGGCCGCGCGGCTCGCATCACCGGCACAGCGCTGCTGATCGGCGGCGAACTGGCGTTGACGGTTGGCGGCGACCCCGAGGCCGACTTCAAGAAGTGGATCGCCGACGGCAAGGATGGCGACGACTATCCGACCTGGACCCGCAACGTCATCGTGCGCAACCTGGTGCTCGATACGCCGTGGGACGTCAATCCTGAGGACTCGGCGAATGCCTATGCCGACGGCCTGACGGTATCGCGCGGGCAGAATATCTACCTCGATCACCTGACCATCAGCGACGGCGACACGCCGGACTCGCTGGCCGTCGCCCCTTACACCACGCGGCACGATGGCGCGCTCGATGTGGTACGGGGCAGCGACTACGTCACCATATCCAACAGCTACTTCGGCAAGCACCACAAGACCACGCTGGTGGGGAATGGAGACTCCGGCCGCGCATGGAGCGACGAGGGCCGCATGCATGTGACTTTCAGCGGCAACTGGTGGGACGGCGCGACCACGCGTTTGCCGTTGAATCGCTATGGACAGGTTCACATGTTCAACAACCTCATTACCGGCAACGTCACCACCAAGGATGCCGATATCAAGTTCGAAAGCGGTACCGACGCGCGCTACCACTCGAACATGCTGATCGAAAACCACTACTACAACATCACGGGCCTCAAGCTCACTGAGTTCTGCGGCAAGGCCATCAAGGGCAAGGACTACACCGGCTTCCGTTCGTCCGGCCATGTCTTCGTCAGCGACAAGGCGGGCACCAATCTGGTAGACGGCCAGTGTGGTCTCGCATTGCCAAGCGCTGCCAATCTGTGGACGCCGCCGTATCTGTACGCGCTGCAAACCGCGACCGCCACGCTGAGCTCAGTGCCGGCCAACGCCGGCGCCGGTAAATTGAAGTAATCGCATCCACATCTGAAAGGCGGAAACGCATGTTCTTCAAACGATTGAGTTTCATTTTCGCGCTGTGCCTGGCGGCTGGGGCGGCACAGGCTGCGCTGGTGGTCGACACGGGAACGCCGTCGAACGCCGCCGGCAGCGGCTGGGCGTTCAACAGCAACCATAGCTACGCCGGCCAGTTTTCGGTGACGGGCGCGCTGACCATAGCCGGCATCTCCGGTTATTTCAGCACGGATGCGGGCACGGTGGGCGTCAGCTTGTTCAGCAACAGCGCGGACGGCGACGGTGGCTTCATACCGGGTAGCGTGCTGCAATCGGCCAGTGTCGCCACCAGTGCTGGCGCGTTGGCCTGGAATGGCGTGTCGGCGTTGGACTGGAAAGTGGGGCCGGGTACTTACTGGGTGGTGTTCACGTCGAGTTATGGCGCGGGCAGTCAAAGCAGCATGCCTGGCATGGCGCCGCAAGCATTGGGTGGCTATGCGCTGATGCAGGGCGGCCAGTGGTATGACGCGACCTTCCTGGGACTGGACCAGGGACTGCGGGTGGATGGTGTGGTGGTGTCCAGCGTGCCCGAGCCGGCCGGCATGACGATGTTTATCGTTGGCCTGGCCGGCATCGGTGCGCTGGCTCGCCGCCGCAAGCAATAATGAGTGCTGATGGAGCCACTATTCATTACATGACGTAACTACTTTTTGTCCGTTGTCCGTATTTATCTGGCTCTACCTCCGGCGTACAGTGGTTTCATCCGATCGATAGAGGTCGGATGAAACCGACCACTTACTTGGAGAGCATCATGAGCCAGCAACAACAAAAAACCATCATCGTCACCGGCGCGTCGCAGGGCATAGGCGCGGGCATCGTCAACGCCTTCCTGGCACGCGGCTACAACGTCGTCGCCACCTCGCGCAGCATCAGCAAGAGCGCCCCGTTCGCGCCATCGGACCGGCTGACGCTGGTCGATGGCGACATTGCCGAACGAGCGACCGCAGTCAGCATCGTCGATACCGCCGTAAAAAAATTCGGCGGCATCGATGGTCTCGTCAACAACGCCGGCATCTTCATCGCCAAGCCCTTCCTGGAATACACCCAGGATGATTTCAATGCGCTGGTGCGTACCAACCTGGATGGCTACCTGCACATCAGCCAGTTGGTGATCCAGCAGATGCTGGCGCAGAAGCGCGGCGGCAGCATCGTCGGCATCAGCAGCACGCTGGTCGATGCGCCCAACGCGGCCCTGACGGCGGCCGTGCCGATGATTACCAAGGGCGGCATCGATGCCGTCAGCCGCAGCCTGGCATCGGAGTTCGCCAAGGATGGCATCCGCGTCAATGTGGTGTCGCCAGGTTCGGTCGACACGCCGCTGTTGAAAGGCATTCCGCAAGACTTCCTGAAGTCGTTGCACCCGATGGGCACCATCTCCAACGTCGAGGACATTGCCGATGCGGTGGTGTACCTGACCGAGGCCAAGCAAGTCACCGGCGAAGTGCTGCGGGTGGACGGAGGCGCCCACAATGGCAAATGGTAGAGGGACAATCACCTGCCCGCTGCGCAATGCGCAGGACGCGCTGGCGCAGGAGGGCGCCGGGCCGCATTTCGAGTCGTGAAGGCTTGTTCTAGTCCGATGCAGCGACTATATTGAATTGAGATCAGACCGTCGGGGATAGCACCATGACAAACGCGCACGACTCATTGACGCTGCAGATGCTGGACTGGCTACAGCAGCGGCCGCATTCGTATTCTGAGGTAATGGAGGTGTGGCGCAGCTCGTGTCCCAGGCTGACCATATGGGAGGACGCTTGCGCCGATGGCCTGATTGCCAGCGAAGGCGGTTATTCCGGCCGCGTCTTCGTTTCGGAAAAGGGCCGGAGACTGCTGCAATCGGCTGACGGGAGGCATTGAGCCGCCTCCCGCCTGGTTGGCCTTACATATTGCGGCGATATTGACCGCCGACTTCGAACAGCGCCGTCGTGATCTGGCCCAGCGAGCAGACGCGCACGGCGTCCATCAGCTTTTCAAACACGTTGGCGTTGTCGATGGCCGCTTGCTGCAAGGCTGCCAGTGCTGCCGGCGCCGCGTCCGCATTGCGGGCGTGGAAGTCGTCCAGGCGCGTGAGCTGCGACTGCTTCTCGTCGTCGGTGGAGCGCGCCAGTTCGATCTTCTGCGGCTCGCCGGTCGCCTTCGGATTGCGGAAGGTGTTGACGCCGATGATAGGCAGCGTGCCGTCGTGCTTCTGGTGCTCGTACAGCATCGACTCTTCCTGGATCTTGCCGCGCTGGTAGCCGGTTTCCATCGCACCCAGCACACCGCCACGTTCGGCGATGCGTTCGAACTCCTGCAGCACCGCTTCTTCCACCAAGTCGGTCAGCTCTTCCATGATGAACGAGCCCTGGTTCGGGTTCTCGTTCTTGGCCAGGCCCCATTCGCGGTTGATGATCAGCTGGATCGCCAGCGCGCGGCGTACCGATTCGTCGGTCGGCGTGGTGATGGCTTCGTCGTAGGCGTTGGTGTGCAGCGAGTTGCAGTTGTCGTAGATCGCGATCAGCGCCTGCAGCGTGGTGCGGATGTCGTTGAAGTCGATCTCCTGCGCGTGCAGCGAACGGCCCGACGTCTGCACGTGGTACTTGAGCTTCTGCGAACGGTCGTTGGCGCCGTATTTGTCGCGCATCGCCACCGCCCACAGGCGGCGCGCCACGCGGCCCAGCACCGTGTATTCCGGGTCCATGCCGTTCGAGAAGAAGAATGACAGGTTCGGTGCGAAATCGTCGATGTGCATGCCGCGCGCCAGGTAGGCTTCCACGAACGTGAAGCCGTTCGACAGCGTGAACGCCAGCTGCGAGATCGGGTTCGCGCCCGCTTCGGCGATGTGGTAGCCGGAGATCGACACCGAGTAGAAGTTGCGCACCTGATGGTGGACGAAGTATTCCTGGATGTCGCCCATCACCTTCAGCGAGAACTCGGTCGAGAAGATGCAGGTATTCTGGCCCTGGTCTTCCTTCAGGATGTCGGCCTGCACGGTGCCGCGCACGTTCTGCAGTACCCAGTCCTTGATCTTGGCCGCTTCGTCGGCGCTAGGCTGGCGCTTGTTCTCTTCGACGAACTTCTCAACCTGCTGGTCGATGGCGGTGTTCATGAACATCGCCAGGATGGTCGGCGCCGGACCGTTGATGGTCATCGAGACCGAGGTGCTTGGGCTGCACAGGTTGAAGCCGTCGTACAGCACCTTCATGTCGTCCAGCGTGGCGATCGACACGCCGGAGTTGCCGACCTTGCCGTAGATGTCGGGACGCAGCGCCGGATCGGCGCCGTACAGGGTCACGGAATCGAAGGCGGTCGACAGGCGCTTGGCGTCCATGCCGGTGGAGACCAGCTTGAAGCGGCGGTTGGTGCGGAAGGCATCGCCTTCGCCGGCGAACATGCGGGTTGGGTCTTCGCCTTCGCGCTTGAAGGCGAACACGCCGGCCGTGAACGGGAAGGAGCCCGGCACGTTTTCCAGCATCAGGAAGCGCAGCACTTCGCCGTGGTCTTCATAACGCGGCAGGGCCACCTTGCGGATCTTGGTGCCGGACAGCGTGTGCTGGATCAGGCGAGTGCGGATTTCCTTGTCGCGGATTTTGACGACGTAGTCGTCGCCGGCATACGCGGCCTGCATGTCCGGCCACTGGGCCAGCAGCTTCTTGGCGCCGCCATCCATTTCCGCATCGCGTTCGGCGATCAAATCGTCGAAGTCGGCGGTCTTGTGGGCGGTGGCCAGCATACGTTTCGATTCGGTCAGCTGCTGGCGTTCGCGTGCCAGCGTGACCTGCTTGCGCGTGAAGCGGTGGTAGCCGCGTACGGTGTCGGCAATCTCCGCCAGGTAGCGCGCGCGTGCCGGTGGCACGATCACGTGTTTGCCGCTGGAGAAACGCACATCCACCGGCGCCAGCTTGCCCGGCTTGGCCTTCAGGCCGAATTGCTCCAGTTTAGGCAGCAGGCCTTGATACAGAGCGGTGACGCCGTCGTCGTTGAAGCGCGATGCCTGGGTACCGTAGACCGGCATTTCTTCCGGACGCTTGCTCCACATTTCGCGGTTGCGTTGGTATTGCTTGGCGACGTCGCGCAGCGCGTCCTGCGAACCTTTGCGGTCGAATTTGTTGATGGCGATGAAGTCGGCGAAATCGAGCATGTCGATTTTTTCCAGCTGCGAGGCGGCGCCGAATTCCGGCGTCATCACGTACATCGACACGTCGACGTGCGGCACGATGGCGGCGTCGCCCTGGCCGATGCCGGAGGTTTCGACGATCACCAGGTCGAAGCCCGCTACCTTGCACGCGGCGATAACGTCAGGCAGCGCCTGCGAGATTTCGGAGCCCGCTTCGCGCGTGGCCAGGGAACGCATGAAGACGCGCGTCTGACCATTCCATGGATTGATCGCGTTCATGCGGATACGGTCGCCCAGCAGCGCGCCGCCGGATTTGCGGCGCGACGGGTCGATCGAGATGATGGCGATGTTGACGGCGTCGCCCTGGTCGAGGCGGATGCGGCGTATCAGTTCATCGGTCAGCGAGGATTTACCGGCGCCGCCGGTGCCGGTGATGCCCAGCGTCGGCACGGCCAGGCCTTCTGCGGAGGCCAGCAGTTCGGCGCGCAGGGCAGGGGAGGCCTTGTCGTTTTCCAGCGCGGTGATCAGCTGGGCCAGCGGGCGGTGGCGGGCGGCGATGTCGCCTTCCTTCAACGGCGCCAGCGTAGTAGGCGAGTAGTTGGACAGGTCGATGTCGCACTGCTGCACCATCCACTGGATCATGCCGACGAGGCCCATGCGCTGGCCGTCTTCCGGGCTGAAGATCTTGGTGACGCCGTAGGCATGCAGGTCGGCGATTTCGTCGGGGACGATGACGCCGCCGCCGCCGCCGAATACCTTGATGTGCGCACCGCCGCGCGCGCGCAGCAGGTCGATCATGTATTTGAAGTATTCGACGTGGCCGCCCTGGTAGCTGGAGATGGCGATGCCTTGCACGTCTTCGGCCAGCGCCGCGGTGACGACTTCGTCGACCGAGCGGTTGTGGCCGAGGTGGACCACTTCGACGCCGTTCGATTGCAGGATGCGGCGCATGATGTTGATCGAGGCGTCGTGGCCGTCGAACAGCGAGGCGGCGGTGACGAAACGGACTTTATTGTTCAGGCGCGGTTGATCCGGCACGGCTACAACTTTAGGAGCGGAGAGGTCGTTCATGGTGTCCCTTGGGCTTTTGTGCTTTGTTTGGTTCATTATATGACGTTTACGTTAACGTCAATCAAGTCGGTATTGCGTCGTCCCCGCGAAAGCGGGGACCCATGCTGAGCGCGCGCCGTATGGGTTCCCGCCTGCGCGGGAACGACGGCGCGGCTCCTTACGCTGCGCGTTGCTGGCTGAATTGCGCCAGCAGGCGCGCCTTCTCGGTACGGAAGGTGGCGACGGCCTTTTCCTTCACGTGGCCGAAGCCGCGCACTTTCTCCGGCAGGCCGGCCAGTTCCACGGCGGTGGCGTGGTTTTCCGGCGACAGCTTGTCCGTCAGCGCGGCGACCATGTCACGGTACTCGACGATCAGCGCACGCTCCATCCTGCGCTCCTCGGTGTAGCCGAAGATATCGAACGCGCCGCCGCGCAGGCCTTTGAACTTGGCCAGCAGCTTGAACGCGCTCCACATCCACGAACCGAATTCCGCCTTGACCAGATGGCCCTTGGCGTCCTTCTTGGCGAACATCGGCGGCGCCAGGTTGAACTTGACCGAGAAGTCGCCTTCGAACTGTTGCTTGAGCTGCTCGACGAAACGGCCGTCGGTGTACAGGCGCGCCACTTCGTATTCGTCCTTGTAGGCCATCAGCTTGAAGGCGTACTTGGCGACGGCGGTGGACAGCTTGTTGCCCAGGCCCAGGGCGGTCTCTTTCGCGCGCACCTGCGACACCAGTTGCTCGTAGGTGGAAGCGTAGGCGGCGTTCTGGTAAGCGGTCAGGAACTCGACGCGCTTGTTGATGACGTTTTCCAGGCTTTGCGGCATCTGCATCACGATCGCTTGCGTAGGAGTGGCCACGCGCTCGACGCGCTTCAGGTCCACGGCGGCGCGGCGGCCCCACAGGAAGCTTTTCTTGTTGGAGGCGATGCCGACGCCGTTCAACTCGATCGCGCGCAGCAGCGATGCTTCGGTCAGCGGGATGCGGCCCTTCTGCCATGCATAACCGAGCATGAACAGGTTGGCGGCGATGGAGTCGCCCATCAGCGCGGTGGCCAGCTTGGTGGCGTCGATGAAATCGGCGGCGCCGGCGCCGACCGATTCCTCGATCAACGCGCGTACTTCCGCCACCGGATACTGCCAGTCGGCGTTCTGCGCGAAGGTGCCTGGCGGCTGCTCGTGCAGGTTGACGATGGCCAGCGTGCGGCCCGGACGCATCTTCGATACCGCGTCGGCGGCGCCGGCGGTCAGCATGTCGCAGCCGAGGATGACGTCCGCTTCGCCGGTGGCGATGCGTTGCGCGCGCAGGTGGGCCGGGGTCTTCGCGACTTTGACGTGCGACGTGACCGAACCGTTTTTCTGCGACATGCCGGTCATGTCCAGCACCGACGCGCCTTTGCCTTCCAGGTGCGCGGCCATGCCCATCAGCGCGCCGACGGTGATCACGCCGGTGCCGCCGATGCCGTTGATCAGGATGTTGTACGGCTGCTCGCACGATGGCAGCACCGGTTCCGGCAGGGCGCCGAAGCCGTCGTCGGCGTTGTCCTTGGTGACGCCGGTCTTGGTCTTCTTCAGCGATCCACCTTCGACGGTGACGAAGCTCGGGCAGAAGCCCTTCACGCACGAGTAGTCCTTGTTGCAGGACGACTGGTCGATGGTGCGCTTGCGGCCGAACTCCGTTTCCTTCGGCAGGATGGAGGTGCAGTTGGACTGGATGCCGCAGTCGCCGCAGCCTTCGCACACGGCTTCGTTGATGACCATGCGCTTGGCAGGGTCGGGGAACTCGCCTTTCTTCCGGCGACGGCGCTTCTCGGCCGCGCAGGTCTGGTCGTAGATCAGCACCGATACCGCGCCGATCTCGCGCAGCTCGCGCTGGACCGCGTCCATGTCCTTGCGGTCGTGCAGGCTGACGATGGATGGCAGGGCGCTGCGGTCGGTGTAGCGGCTCAGGTCTTCGGTGACCAGCGCGATGCGTTTGACGCCTTCGGCCGCCATCTGCTGCGCGATCATCGGCACCGAGGTGATGCCGTCGACCGGCTGGCCGCCCGTCATCGCCACGGCGTCGTTGTAAAGGATCTTGTAGGTCATGTTGACCTTGGCCGCCACGGCAGCGCGGATCGCCAGGTAGCCGGAGTGGAAGTAGGTGCCGTCGCCCAGGTTCTGGAACACGTGCGGGATCTTCGAGAACGCGGCCTGGCCTATCCACGGCGCGCCTTCGCCGCCCATGTGCGTGGTCAGCTTGTTGAACTCTGGGTAGATCGAGGTTGCCATCACGTGGCAGCCGATGCCGGCCAGCGCCAGGCTGCCCTCAGGGACTTTGGTCGAGGTGTTGTGCGGGCATCCGGAGCAGTAGAACGCCGGACGGAACGGGGTGTTGATGGCTTTCTTCAGCACCGCGTCTTTGGCGTCGAGGAAGGTCAGGCGGGCCTTGATATGGTCGCAGGTGACCGGGTCCGAGATCAGGCGCTTGACGCGCGAGGCGATCACGCGCGCCACTTGCGACACCGAGAAGTCGGCCTTGGAGGTCAGCAGCCATTCGCCGCGCGGGGCGACCCATTCGCCTTTTTCATCGAACTTGCCGATCACGCGCGGACGCACGTCGTCACGCCAGTTGTACAGCTGTTCCTTCAGCTGGTACTCGACGATCTGGCGCTTTTCCTCGACCACCAGGATCTCGTCCAGGCCCTGCGCGAATTCGCGCACGCTGTCCGGTTCCAGTGGCCATGGCATCGCGACCTTGAACAGGCGCAGGCCGACGTCGGCCGCCATCTTCTCGTCGATGCCCAGTTCTTCCAGCGCTTCCAGTACGTCCAGGTAGGACTTGCCGGAGGCGATGATGCCCAGCTTGGCGTTCGGGCTGGTGATGGTGGTGTGATTCAGTTTGTTCTCGCGCGCATAGGCCAGCGCGGCGTAGATTTTGTAGTCCTGCATCAGCGCTTCCTGATTGCGCGCCTGCTGGCCCAGCGGGATGCTGGACAGGCGTGCATTCAGGCCGCCTTCCGGCATGACGAAGTCCTGCGGGATCTTGACCTCGACGCGGAACGGATCGGCATCGACCGAGGCCGACGATTCGACCGTATCGGCCAGCGCCTTGAATGCCACCGTGCAACCGGAGAAGCGCGACATGGCCCAGCCGTGGATGCCCAGGTCCAGGTATTCCTGCACATTGCATGGATACAGCAGCGGGATCATCGAGGCCGAGAACAGGTGGTCCGACTGGTGCGGCAGCGTCGACGAGTAGGCGCCGTGGTCGTCGCCGGCCACCAGCAGCACGCCGCCGTGCTTGGACGTGCCGGCGTGGTTCATGTGCTTGAAGACGTCGCCGCAGCGGTCCACGCCCGGGCCCTTGCCGTACCACATGGCGAACACGCCGTCGTACTTGGCCTCGCCGATCAGATCGACCTGCTGCGAACCCCAGACGGCGGTCGCGGCCAGATCCTCGTTCACGCCCGGCACGAACTGCACGTGGTGCGCTTCCAGGTGAGGCTTGGCTTTCCACAGGTTTTCATCCAGGCCGCCCAGCGGCGAGCCGCGGTAGCCGGAAATGAATCCGGCGGTGTTCAGGCCGGCCGCCTGGTCGCGCACGCGCTGCATCATCGGCAGGCGCACCAGCGCCTGGATGCCGGACAGGAAGATGTCGCCCTTGATTGCAGTGTATTTGTCGTCGAGGCTGACGGTGGTCAGGCGGGATGGGGCGGCGTCTCTGGTGGACGTTGCTGGGCCGTTTGCCGTGGTATCGGGCATGGTGGTGTCTCCGGTTTTGTGTCAGATCGCGCCCAAACTTGGTGGCGCCGGGTAGGCGCGCCAGGATCAGGCCATGGGCCGCATGGTTAGCGGCGGTGCAGGTATTTTAGGCTTAAAAAACCCGCTTTGTGGCAGAGTATGGGCGTTAGTTGACGTATACGGAAATACGGATTGCCGATGGGGGTATAAGAAAAAGTGATGGCTCAGGCGAAGTACTGGGGCGATGCGTCAGCCGATGGCGGTCGCGCCCGGCCAGGTGTCGCCGGCGCACAACTGTGCGCTGACCTGCTGCACCAGCCGGCTGACTGCCGCCGCGGCATTGGTCAGCGGAATATTCTTGGAGGCGCACAACACCACCGTGCGCGAAATCGACGGGCTGTGGATGCGGTGGGAGCGCATGGCGCCGCGTTCCAGCTCGTCCAGGACAGGCGCCGACGGCAGGATGGTGGCGCCCATGTCGGCCAGGATGGCCGACTTGAGGATGGCGATGGAATTGATCTCGATGACGTTTCCCAACGTCAGTCCGGCCTCGCGCGCCACGCTTTCGATGCGCGGGCGTACGCCGTGCTGCAGGCCGGGTAGGATCAGCGTGGTTTTCAGCGTCTGCGTCAATGTGAGTGCCTGCTCACCTTGCGCATAAGTCGCATCCGCGCGACAGATGAAGCGCAGCTCCTCTTCCACCAGCGGCGTGGTAGCGAACTGGGCCAGTTGGCCGTCGTCGAACAGCACCGCCAGGTTGACGCGGCCGGACTTGAGCTGGTCGCTCAGGTTGCCGGTCAGTTCTTCCGTCAGTTGCAGGGTAATTTCAGGATATTGGGCGCGCGTTGCCGTCAAAAGCGGCAGCGCCAGCGCGCCGGAAATGCTGTGCGGCAGCCCCAGCGTGACGGCGCCGCTGGGGCGTTCGGCCGACTGCGCCACGGCCGAGCGGGCGTCCGCCACCTGCTTGAGGATGGCTTGGGCATGTTCGTAGAAGATCTTGCCGGCATCCGTACTGAGCACGCCTTGCGCCGAGCGGTGCAGCAATTGCACGCCCAGCTCTTCCTCCAGTTGCCGTAACTGTTGCGTTAGTGCCGGTTGTGCAACATGCAGCACCAAGGCCGCCCGTGATAGCGAACCGTGGTCTACTATGGCTACAAAGTAACGAAGTTGGCGTAATTCCATGGGTTTTGGGGGTAGTGTTAACCTAGACAAACAAATGGTAGCACCTGTAAATCTAATCCTGATGGGAAACTATTTGCTATACTGGCATCAGCGCTTTCCGCTGCTTCCAGCCTTTGAAAAGTGGGTACCAGTATGTTAAAGAAAGTCGACTCTTCGCAGCTAAAAGTGGGCATGTACATCCATGACCTGAGCTGCGACTGGATGACCCATCCGTTTGTCCGCAACCGTTTCCTGATCTCCAGCGAAGATGAAATCCGCAAGATCATCAACGCCGGCATCCATGACGTTGTCATAGACAGCGGCAAGGGACTGGACGTGCAGGACGCCCCGACGGTGGATGAAGCACAGGCTGCAACCGAACGCGAAATCGTGGAAATCGTCGCCAAGGCGCCAGTCATCACCCGCGTCTCGCTGGGCGAGGAAATGAAGCGCGCGGTACAAATCCGCCACCAGGCATCGACGCTGGTGCGCACCGTGATGCAGGATGCGCGCCTGGGCAAAGCCATCGAGCTCGATCAAGTCCAGCCAGTGGTGCAGAATATCACCGAATCTATCCTGCGTAATCCAGGTGCGCTGGTTGGTTTGCTGCGCATCAAGAACAAAGACGATTACACCTTTTTACACTCGGTTAGCGTTTGTACGCTACTGGTTGCGTTCTGCCGTTCGCGCGGCATCGATGCGGAAACCACCCACCAGGCCGGCCTCGGCGGCTTGCTGCACGACACCGGCAAGGCGCTGGTGCCGGACGCCATCCTGAACAAGCCCGGCCCGCTGACGGACGAGGAATTCGCCATCATCAAGCGCCATCCCCAGGATGGCTACAACATCCTGCTGCAATCGCCGGAGGTTGGTCCGATTCCGCTGGACATCACGCTGCATCACCACGAACGGCGCGACGGCAGCGGTTACCCGAACAAGCAGGCCAACGACGAAATCAGCGAATTGGCGCAGATGGCGGCGATTGTCGACGTATACGACGCCATTACGGCGGACCGCTGCTATCACAAGGGCATGTCGGCGGCGGCGGCTTTGCGCAAGATTTATGAATGGAGCAAGTTCCACTTCAATCCGCAGTTCGCGCAGGAATTCATGCGTTGCGTAGGGATCTATCCGGTTGGCACCATGGTGATGTTGGAGTCAGGACGCCTGGGTGTGGTGATTGAACCACACGAGACCAACTTGCTGGCGCCCAAGGTCAATGTTTTCTTCAACACCAAGAAGAATCTCTATATCAAGCCGGAAACCATCGATTTGTCGCGGGGACTGGGGTTTGGCGGCGGCGACAAAATCGTCGGCCACGAATCGCCGACCAAGTGGAATGTAGACCCGATGCGCTTCCTCACGCTGGCCTGAGGCCGGCGTTTAGAAGAATTCGGCGGTGTCGTTGGATTCGATGGCTTGTAACAGGCCGCCATCGACCAACTCGTCGTAATGGCAGGCCAGGTTGCGGCCGTGGCTTTTCGCGTAGTACAGCGCCTGATCGGCGTGTCCCAGGATGATCACCGGCGCCTCCAGCGCGCTGATGCTGACAAACCCCACACTGACCGTCACTTTGCCCACTTGCGGGAAATCATGCGACGCCACGTTCATGCGGAAGCGGTCGATGATCTTTTTGGCGTTGTCCAAGGTGGTCGAACGCAGCAGCACGACGAATTCCTCGCCGCCGAAACGGAACACGCGGTCTTGTGCGCGGAACGAGGAGGTGAGCAGGTTGGCGATCAGGATCAGGACCTCATCGCCGTATAAATGGCCGAAACGGTCGTTAACGTGCTTGAAATGGTCGACATCGACCACGGCCAGCCATTGCTTTTCCTGCTCGTGGTGGCTGCGGCGCTCCGGCTCGCCCGGCAGCGTCAGGGCATCCTGCTCGGTGCTGGCGGCCAGCATCTTGGCCAGCTGGTCGTCGAAGGTCTTGCGATTGAGCAGGCCGGTCAGCGAATCGCGTTCGCTGTAGTCCAGCAAATTCTGGAAGTTGCGGTAGACGCTGACGATGCCGCCGATGACGTGGATGGTGTCGCTGGTGTACGGGGTCGGGTTGACGATTTCCAGGCAGGTGTCGGCCTTGTCGCCCAGCCAGATCGGCAGCCACAGCGTGTGCTCGCCCGCCTCGTTGGCGACGTCGGCGCCCGATTCGTGGTTGGCGATGCATTCGGCCAGGGCCGGGAAGTTCTCGATGGGTTCGCCGGGATTGTGCAAGTCCGTGGTATCGACCATGCGCGCCGCTTGGCCGGCGCAGACGATGGCGCGCGGCCGGACGAAAGTCTTGCCCCTGACTGTGGCCAGCGTCAGTACGCGGGCCTGGCTGGCGCGGGCAAGCTCCTGCACCGCCGAGATCACGGAGATGTCGAGCATCGTGTGATCGCGGTGGCCGGTCATGTCCACCATGTGTTTCAGTAGGGAATCCATTTTCTTCTCTGGAAAATAATCACACAACCTTGTGTCTAGCCACGTTTGGTTCACGCCTATCAAGCCAATCTCTTTGATAGTCAGGCGCACAGTGAAGCTGCAACACGGGGCCTTTCCAAAGAACAGCTAAGCAGGATAATAGCTTTTTGCAATCAAGGCAATTCATGTGTGCGAAAAAAAACATTCCTTGCAACTGTATGCGACCTTTTTCCGACAGCTGGATAACCCTTTCCAGCTTACCGGCCGGGAAACTGATGCAGTTTGACATAAGCCAGCCGTGAAGTGTGCTTCGCACGCATATTTTCATCATACCCGTAAAATAAATGCCGTACGGAAAACTTGCGGCACGTCAACTCTCGGAAAACTCTGATCCGTATAGTAGGCCTTAATGGCAGGGCACTGGCGATTTGATAGTCCGCCAACCCCGCCAGGGGTACTTTTTTGACTTAATCCAAGGAGTAAATCATGAACTCGCTTATTGCAGCTGCAAAGGTGTTCGCACACGACGAAGACGGGATCACCGCCATTGAATATGGCTTGATCGCGGCAACGATGGCGACGGCGGTGATCGCCGTCTTCGCTTTGCTGGGCCCGGCGCTGACCACGGCTTTCACCAGCATCGCGACCAAAATCACCTCGGCGTAACCACCTGGCTTTCCAGTCGCAGTCAGGCTGGAAAGCCTTTCGTTGGAGAGACCGTCATGATGAATGCGATCGAAGTGATATTGATCTGCCTGGTTGCGCAAGCGGCCGTGACCGACCTGGCCCTGCGCAAGATCCCGAATGTGCTGATCCTCAGCGGCCTGCTGCTGGCGTTGATGCTGCACATGCTGGGTAACCAGCACTGGGCGCCGCTGACGCAATGGGTAGCCGGCAGCCTGGCCGGCTTTTTTTTATTCCTGCCGCTGTATCTGCTGCGCGGCATGGCCGCCGGCGATGTCAAATTGATGGCCATGGTCGGCAGCTTCGTCGGCCCGCTGATGGCCCTGAAGGTGGCGGCGCTGGCCACGCTGATCGGCGGCCTGATGGGCCTGCTGATGCTGTTGTTTAACGGCCGCTGGCGCGACGGCTGGCGCAACGTGGTGACGATCTGCAAACCACTGCTGCTGCGCAGCCTGGGCATGCCCCTGCAAGCGGTGCCGCTGGCGCCGGGCGCCAGCGTCGGCGGCATTCCCTACGGCCTGGCGATCGCGCTGGCCACGATGACGCTTGTCGCACTCGCACATCGCTGAGCGATTGCTAGCCACGAATTTGCTGCGCGTCAATATCCACAAAGCGCGGGCCGATAGACTTGATTCCTCAACGTAACTAATTCCACCGCCGGAGATCGCCATGCTCGCCGTAGAATCGCCTTCCACCGCCATCCATGCCGACCCCGCCGAGCTGCTGCCGGCCCAGCCGAAGACGGTGCGCGACAGCGGCTTGTCGCAACAGCTGATCGTCGAGCTGATCGCCAAGACCATCTTCATCACCGGAAAAATTCATTTGCCGGTGCTGACCACGCGGCTGCATCTGTCGATCAATGTGCTGCGCGAAGCGCTGGAGTTCATGGTGGCCGAGCATGTGGTCGAAGTGGCCTGGCGCGGCGAATCGGACATCGACGTGCAATACCAGCTGACGTCGGCCGGCCGCCTGCGCACCAGCGCCTGGATGGACCGCTGCCCCTACGTCGGCCCGGCGCCGGTGACGCTGGACGCCTACCGCGCCGTGGTCGAACGCCAGGCCGGCCAGGCGCCGCAGCTGTGCGCCGAAGAACTGGCCGCCGAATTCGCCGACGACTTGCTCAGCCCCGCCGTGCAGCGCATGCTGGGCGCGGCCATGCATGCGGGCCGCACGGTGTTGCTGCATGGTCCGTCGGGCAGCGGCAAGTCGGTGCTGGCGCGCCGGCTGGGGGCCCTGCTGCAAGGCGTGATCGCGGTGCCGCATGCGCTGGTGGTGGGACAGGAGATCATCCAGGTCTACGACGCGCTGCTGCACCGCGCGCCGGCGCAGCAGCATGTGCGCCAGCTGCGGCAGGCGCAGGAACGCCGCAGCAGCGATCCGCGCTGGGTGCTGTGCGCGCGGCCCGTGGTGGCGCTGGACGCCGACCTGAGCGCCGACATGCTGGAGCTGCAGGCGGACAGCCATAGCGGCTGCTATCGCTCACCGCCGCAGCTGAAGGCCAACAACGGCTTGCTGATCGTCGATGACCTGGGCCGGCAGCGCATCGCCGCCGCCGATCTGCTGAACCGCTTCTCGCAGGCGCGGGAACTGGAACGCAGCCAGCTGGCGCTGGCCGGTGGCTATCACTTCAGCGTGCCATGCCGCATGCAGCTGGTGTTCGCCACCAGCCTGGCGCCGGAGGCGCTGCTGGACGCGTCGGCTTTGCGCCGGGTCGGCTACAAGATCCCGGTCGGGCCGCTGGATGTGGCCAACTACCGCACCTTGTTTCGTCAACAGTGCGTAGCCGCCGGCGCGGCGTTCGACGAGGCGGCGTTGCGCTACCTGATCGAAGAGCTGCATGCAGGCAGCGGCCTGCCGCTGCTGGCCTGTTATCCGCGCGAGATCATCGGCCGCATCAATGATTTCGCCGGCTTCCTGGGCGAGCCTGCGCGCGTCAGCGTGGAGACGCTGGAGCAAGCCTGGATCAGCATGTTCGCCACCGGCGTTGCCGCGCCGGCCGACGCCATCGACCAACTGCAACGGCGCATAGCATGAACAACCGCCGCGCACTGATGATGATGGCGCTGGCCATCGTACTGGGACTGGTGGCGGTGGTGCTGGCCTCGCGCTGGCTGCTGCGCCAGACGCCGACGTCGGCCAACAAGATCATTGTCGCCGCCACCGATGTGAACCTCGGCCAGCGGCTGACGCCGGAGATGCTGAAGGCGATCGACTGGCCGGCCGACAGCCTGCCGCGCGGCGCCATCCGCGACGGCTCCAAGCTGGTGGGACGCGTGCTGAAAACCAGCGTGCTGCGCGACGAGCCGTTGAGCGAGGCCAAACTGGCGCCGGCCGGCACGCTGGGCGGCTTGTCGGCGCTGATCTCGGAAGGCAAGCGGGCCATCACGGTGCGCGTCAATGACGTGGTGGGCGTGGCCGGCTTTGCGTTGCCGGGGAATTTTGTCGATATCCTGGTCAACACGCAGGCCGCAGCCACCGGCAACGAGAACGCGATTTCCAAGATCGTGCTGGAACGGATACTGGTGCTGGCCGTGGCGCAGGAAGTGGGGCGCGACGAGACCAAGCCGCGCGTGGTCAACGCCGTCACGCTGGAGGTGACGCCGGCGCAGGCCGAGAACATCGACCTGGCGCGCAGCGTCGGCACGCTGTCGCTGGTGCTGCGCAACCAGGTCGATCCGCGTCCGGGCGTGACGGACGGCGCGACCAAGACCAGTTTGCTCGGCATCGCCAGGCCGCCAGTGGTGGCGCCGGTGGAGACGCTCGCCGTCGTTGCCAAACCGCGCCCGCAACTGGCGCAAGCCGTGCCGCGTGCCCGTGCCTGCGTCGGCGTGATCGCCGGCGTGCAGCGCACGCAGGAATGCCTGTGAGCCGGCCATGACGACGCTACGACACACGGTGCTGTTGTTGGCGATGGCTAGCCTCGGGCCGGCCGCCGCCGCCGCCCCTACCGCCGCTACCACCGCCGCACCGTCCCCCGCAGCCGTTCCGGCCGTGGCGTCGTCCGGCGCCGCCCCCGTTCGCGCTGTGCCGGACGCGCCGCAGTCGCAACCAGTGCCGGGCCGCGACGCCGTGAGCTTGCGGTGCAGCGGCCAGGCGGCCACGCCGGGCAGCCTGACGCTCGCTCTGGGCAAGTCTACGCTGATGCGTATGCCGGAAGCGGTGCTGGCGCGCAGCGTCGGCAATCCGGCCGTGCTGCAGGCGATGCTGGTGGCGCCGGACACGCTGTACGTGGTCGGCGTCGACATCGGCAGCAGCAATATGATCGTGCAGGGCCGCAGCGGCGTATGCAATGTGATCGAGGTGGTGGTCGGCGTCGATCCGGTGGCGCTGCAAAACGCACTGGCCGCGCTGATGCCCACGCAGAAGGACATCCAGGTCAGCGCCGCCGGCGATACGCTGGTCCTCAGCGGCACGGTCGACGACGCGCAGACCGCCGCGCGCGTGCTGGAACTGGCCGCCGCGTTCGTGCGGCGTCCAGCGCAGGCGCTGGAGGCGGCCAAGGGAGACAAGGGCGGCGCTGCGGCGTCTGCATCGCCAACGCCGCCGGCATCGGCATCGGCGGCCGGCGGCGCCACGCGCATCGTCAACTTCCTCAACGTCGGCGCGCCGCAGCAAGTGATGCTGGAAGTGAAAATCGCCGAGGTCTCCAAGACGCTGCTGGACAAACTGGAGACTGGGCTGTCGCTGAGCTTTGGCGGTGGCAGCTGGAGCACCACGCTGGCGTCGAACTTCATCAGCGGCACGCTGAAAGGCCTGCTCAGCGGCGGCAAGGCCGCAGGCAACCACGTCGGCATCTCGGCCGAAAAACAGGATGGCCTGGTGCGCATCCTGGCCGAGCCGACGGTGATGGCGATCAGCGGCCAGGAAGGGAGCTTTCTGGCGGGCGGCAAGATTTTCATCCCGGTCGCGCAGGACAACAACAAGATCACGCTGGAGGAAAAGGAGTTCGGCATCGGCCTGCACTTCACGCCCACCGTGCTGGCCGGCGGCCGCATCAACCTGCGCGTGGCGCCGGAGGTGTCGGAGCTGTCGCGCGAAGGCATCGGCATCTCGGCCGCCGGCTTCTCCGGCGGCGCCATCCTGCCGCTGATTACCACGCGCCGCGCCGCCACCACGGTTGAACTGTTCGACGGCCAGAGCTTCGCCATCGGTGGCCTGATCCGCAACACCCAGACCACCAACATCCACGGCCTGCCGGTGCTGGGCGAGCTGCCGGTGCTGGGAGCGCTGTTCCGCAGCAGCGACTTCCAGCAGGATCGCACCGAGCTGCTGTTCGTCGTCACGCCGCACCTGGTGAAGCCGCTGCCGCCGTATTACAAGCTGCCGACCGACAGTGTCACCCCACCGAGCCGCGCCCAGCTCTTCCTCGAAGGGCGCATGGAAGGGCCACCGGCCCAGAGTACCGACCACAAATAAACGGGATACGACGATGCGATACCTACTTAGCCTGCCACTGGCATGCACGCTGGCCTCCTGCGCCCTGCAACTTACGCCCACCACGCCGCAATGGGACCGGCACTTCGGCGACGTCGCCCGTGTGACGCTGGCGCAGCAGGTGATCGACCCAGACGCGGGCCGCAACCGCGACCCGGTGGCCGGCATGGACGGCCGCGCCGCGCACTCCGCTTTTGTGCGCTACCAAAAGGCCAGCAGCGATCCCGCGCCGCAGCCGTCCGCATTTACCATCGGCGTCAGCGGCGCCAAGTGAGGAACGACCATGAAAGCACTGATGATCAGCAAGGACAGCCTGCTGCACGCCGAAGTCGCCGCGCAAGGCTCCGCGCGCATGCCCGCGGTGCAGCTGGTGGCGTCGCGCAACGGCCTGCGCGATGCGGTTGAACGCCAGCTGCCGGAGATGCCGGAGCTGGTGATCGTCGACGCCAGCGATGTCGCGCCGGACGAGGCGGAACTTGTCGAGCGCCTGAGCAAGCTGTATCCATCCTCCTCCTTCATGCTGTTGACGCGCGAGCCGCAGCAGGACCTGCTGATCCGCGCCATGCGCGCCGGCATACGCGAGGTGCTGCAACTGCCGCTGGTGCACAGCGCCTTCCATGAAACGATGAGCCGCATCGAAGTGGCGGCCGGCGTCAGCCAGACGCGCGAGGGCAAGGTGCTGGCCTTCATCTCCTGCAAGGGCGGCAGCGGTGCGACCTTCTTGTCGACCAACTTCGGCTACGCGCTGGCCGCGCTGGCCGACAAGAAGGTGCTGCTGATCGACCTGCATGGCCAGTTCGGCGACGCCACGCTGTATGTGTCGGACCAGAAGCCGGCGATGACGCTGTCCGACATCTGCGCGCAGATCGGCCGCATGGACGGTTCCTTCCTCGATTCCTGCCTGGTGCACGTGGCGTCCAACTTCGGCGTGCTGGCGGCGGCCGACGATCCCAACCACGCGGTCGACATGAAGCCAGAGCACATGGACACCATCCTGCGCGTGGCGCGCCAGCACTACGACTTCATCGTGCTCGATGTGGGCCGCCAGATCGACGCCATCTCGCTGCGCGCGCTGGACCAGGCGGACACCATCCACCCGGTGCTGCAACTGGCGCTGCCGGATATCCGCGACGGCCGCCGCCTGCTGGACATCTTCCGTTCGCTGGGCTATCCGAGCGAGCGCACGCGCCTGATCGTCAACCGCTACGAAAAGGGCGGCAAGCTGCGCCTGATGGACCTGGAGCAGGCGCTGGGCGCGGAGGTGGTGCACACCGTGCCGAACGATTATCTGTCGGCCACCGATTCGGTCAACCAGGGCATCCCGGTGCTGCAGCTGTCGCGCAGCAGCGCGGTGGCGCGCAGCCTCGCCGAGCTGGTGGAGCAGGTGACGGCGCGCCGGGTGGCCGAGAGCAAAGGCCTGTTCGACCGCCTGTTCGGCCGCAACGAGAGCGAGTAGGAACAACCACAGCGGAGAATGACATGAGCTTACGCGAACGACTGGCGACGGCGGACGACAACCGCCAGGGCCTGATTATCGGCGGCCTGCCGGGACTGGCGGCATCGGCCTACCAGGAGCTGAAGAAGAGCATGCACCAGACGATACTCGACCGTATCGACCTGGAACGCCTGAAGCGGCTGACGCCGGAGCAGTTCAAGCACGAGCTGGCGCTGCTGGTCCAGCGCATCATCGAGGAAGAGCGCATCGTGCTCAATCAGCATGAGCGGCATAGCCTGGTGCTCGACATCCAGCACGAGATGCTGGGCTTCGGGCCGCTGGAGCCGCTGCTGGCCGATCCCAGCGTGTCCGACATCCTGGTCAACACCTGCGCCAAGGTCTACGTCGAACGCGCCGGCCGGCTGGAGCTGACCGACGTCACCTTCAACGACAACTCCCACCTGATGAAGATCATCGAAAAGATCGTCTCGCGCGTGGGCCGCCGCGTGGACGAGTCCAGCCCGATGGTCGACGCGCGGTTGCCGGACGGTTCGCGCGTGAACGCCATCATTCCGCCGCTGGCGATCGATGGACCCATCCTGTCGATACGCCGCTTCGCGGTCAATCCGCTGACGGTGCAGAACCTGCTCGACTACCGCAGCCTGACGCCGCCGATGATGGAGGTGCTGAAGGCGCTGGGCCAGGCCAAGGTCAACATCCTGATCTCCGGCGGCACCGGCAGCGGCAAGACCACCATGCTGAACGTGCTGTCCGGTTTTATCCCGGTGGCGGAACGCATCGTCACCATCGAGGATGCGGCGGAACTGCAAATGCGCCAGCCGCATGTGGTGCGGCTGGAGACGCGGCCGCCCAACATCGAAGGCAAGGGCGAAGTCAATCAGCGCTCGCTGGTGCGCAATGCGTTGCGCATGCGGCCGGACCGCATCATCCTCGGCGAAGTGCGCGGGCCGGAGGCGCTGGACATGCTGCAGGCGATGAACACCGGCCATGAAGGCTCGCTGGCCACCATCCACTCGAACACCGCGCGCGACGCCTTGTCGCGGCTGGAGAACATGGTCGGCATGACCGGCTTGAACCTGACCCCGCGCGCGACGCGGCAGCAGATCTGCTCCGCCGTGACGGTGGTGATGCAGGTGTCGCGGCTGACCGACGGCACGCGCAAGCTGGTCAGCCTGCAGGAGATCACCGGCATGGAGGGTGACGTGATCGCCATGCATGAGATCTTCCGCTACGAGCAAAAAGGCGTGGACGCGAACGGCAAGGTGCTGGGCCGTTTCTCCGCCACCGGCGTGCGGCCGCGCTTCGCCGACCGCTTGCGCATGTTCGGTGTGCCGGTGGCCGATTCGGTGTTCGACCCCGACAAGATCTACGAGTAGCGGCATGGATGCGATCTTCTCCGCCTTTGCGGTGCTGCTGTTCGCCGCCGTGATCCTGATGATCGAAGGCGCCTGGCTGTGGTGGTCGGGCGCGCACGGCAGCGGTGCGCGGCGCATCTCCAAGCGCCTGCGGTTGATGGCCGCGCGCGGAGAGCACGGCGGCGAGCGGATCGATATCCTCAAGCAGCGCAGCTACAGCCGCAATCCGGCGCTGGAGAAAACCCTGCGCCGCTTCAGGCACCTGGCCGCGCTGGACCGCCTGCTGCTGCAAGCGGGCGTGCGCTGGTCGGTGGCGCAGTTCCTCGGCTGTGTGCTGGCGTTGCTGGCGCCGGCGCTGCTGCTGCCGGCCATGCTGGACTTGCCCGCGCTGGCGGCGAGCGGCATGCTGGCGATGATATTGTCGCTGCCCTGGGCGCTGTTGATGCGCACGCGGCGCGCGCGCCTGATCAAGCTGGAGGAGCAGCTGCCGGAAGCCGCGGATTTTCTCGGCAGGGCGCTGCGGGCGGGCCACTCCTTCGCCAACGTGATGCAGATGGTGGGCGAGGAAATGCCGGAACCGATCGCCGGTGAATTCAAGTTCGCCTACGAAGAGATCAACTACGGCGTGCCGATGAACGAAGCCTTGCACAACCTGGCGCTGCGCGTGCCGCTGACCGACCTGCGCTATCTGGTGATCGCGGTGCTGATACAGCGCGAGTCCGGCGGCAACCTGGCCGAAGTCCTGGGCAACATCAGCCGCTTGATACGCGCCCGCCTGCGGCTGCTGGCGCAGGTGCGCGTGATGTCGGCCGAGGGTCGGATGTCGGCGTGGATACTGGGCTTGCTGCCGCTGGGCGTGCTGGCGCTGATGATGTTGTCCAATCCCGCTTACGTGAAGGTGCTGTGGACCGATCCGGCCGGCGTGACGCTGACGTGGTACGCGCTGACGATGGCGGCTGGCGGCGTTGTGTGGATGCGCAAAGTCATACGCATACGGGTTTGAGGAGCGCGGCATGGATATCCGGCAGATAGGTTTTCTCGTTATCGTGTTCGCGGTGGTGGTGGGCGTCGCGCTGGTGGCGCTGCTCAGCTTTTCGTCGGTGCCGATACGCGAGCGGCTCGGTGATTTCATCGGCAAGTCTGAATCGTCGGCGCCGGTCGAAGGCGGTTGGATAGAGAAGGTCGCGCAGGCGGCGCAACCGTTTTCACGGCTGTCGTTGCCGGAGGAGGGCTGGGAGCGTTCGCCGTTGCGCACCCGCTTCATGAACGCGGGCTGGCGCGGCGCGTCGGCGCCGTCGCTGTACTTCGCCGCCAAGACGCTGCTGGCGCTGGGGCTCCCGGCCTTGCTGGCGGGGCTGGGCGCCGCCGCGCTGGAGCACACGCTGAACCGGGGCTTTATCCACCTGCTGTTGATGACGGCGGCCATCGGTTATTACATACCGAACGTCATATTGTCGCGCAGGGCGGCAACCCGTTGCCGGGATATTTTCGAAAACTTCCCCGATGCGCTGGATCTGTTGACCGTCTGCGTGGAAGCGGGCCTGAGCCTGGAGCGCGCCATGGCCAAGGTGGCCGGCGAAATCCACATCAAGAGCGTGGCGCTGGCGCAGGAGCTGCAACTGGCTTTGATGGAGATGCGCGCGGGCTTCAGCAAGGAGAAAGCCTTGCGCAACCTGGCTTTGCGCAGCGGCGTCGACGATGTCGATACGCTGGTGGCGATGCTGATACAGTCGGAGCGCTTCGGCACCAGCATGGGCGAATCCTTGCGGGTGCACTCGGATAATCTGCGCACCAAGCGCAGCATGATCGCCGAGGAAGCCGCCGCCAAGATCGCGTTGAAGCTGCTGTTCCCGCTGATCTTCTGCATCTTTCCAACGCTGATGCTGGTGCTGATCGGCCCCGCCGGCATACAGATTTACCGCATGCTGCCGGCCATGTTGGGAAAATAGGAGGCGATGATGAAACGTACACTGGGCGCCGCGTGCACCGGCGCGTTGCTGATGGCGTGCAGCGGCATGGCCCCGGCGCCCGTACCGGAGACCGGCCAGCAAGCCGGCGCCGTCACCGCGCTGGAACAAGCCTGCCTGCTGGAGCCTACCGACCCATCGCGCTGGGAGCAGCTGGGCGCTGCGCTGGAGGCGGGCGGAGAACGCGTGCGGGCGGCGACCATGTTCAGGCAAGCCGCCACACTGCGCGCGCATGACGTGCAGCGTGACTACGCGCTGTTGAAGGAAGGCGCGGCGCAGGCCAGGGCGGCCGTCGTCGACGCCTCGATGCCGCGCACGGAAGTAAGGAAGATCGGCGCGGCGCTGGTGGAAGTGCTGCGCGTGGCCGCAAGTGTTGAAGCGGCGCCGGTGGCGCAAGGCGTCGAAGTCAAACTGGAAATCAGCAACGGCAATGGCGTGGCCGGCGCCGCCGCGCGGCTGGCGCGCACGCTGGATGCGGAAGGCATCAAGACCACGCGCCTGACCAATATGAAGCCGTTCGTGGTGCCGGTCAGCCGCATCGAATATCGGCGCGACCGGCAGCTGCTGGCGCAGACACTGGCGCAGCGACTGGGCCTGCCGCTGCAAGCGCAGAGCGGCAAGCCGGTGTACGCCGACATGCGCATCGTGCTGGGACGCGACGCCATAAAAAAAACCGTCCGAGAGGAGTGAGCCTCGCGGACGGTAAAAACACACCCATGTGTTTCCTGCTGCGGATTACCGCATTCTTTACTGCCAGCTGATGCTGCCCATGCCGCGGGCGCTGGCGCTACGATTGGCCGGGTTGCCATACACCTTGGCCGAACCCATGCCCGATAACTTCATATTCGCGCTGGTCTTCGCGTACACCGACGCGCTCCCCAGTCCTGACATACTGACTTCCACCGTATCGGCATGCAGCTGCTCTGCATCGAGGCCGCCGACACCGCCAAGGCTGGCGTGCAGCTGCTTGGTCTGGCCGGTGATTTCGATGTGGCCGGTGCCGCGCAAATTCAGGTCGACGTTGTCGCTGTTGCCGGCGTTGACGGTCATGCTGCCGACACCGCCCAGCTTCACATCGACGTTGCGGTACTGGGCGTTGACCTTGACCGAGCCGGCGCCGTCCAATGCCAGGCGCAGGTTGTCGCCGCTAAAGCCGTTCACTTCGGTGGAACCGACGCCGCTCGACACCACTTGGCGCAGATTTGGCAGCGTCAGTTCCGCCCGCAGGTCTTGCTTTCTTCCGAAGCCGAAGTTGAAGCTGCCGCGGGACTTGCTGGTGCCGATGTGCAGGGTATCGCCCGTCTGCTCCACCGTCACTTTTTTCAGCGCGTCAGCCTCTCCGTGTAGAGTCAGCGACGCGACTGGACCTTGCTTGATCTTGAGGCTGATGACGCCATCCAGATCGATGTTGACGGCGCGCGCATCGACGCTGCGGTTCTCGCTGATCACATCGGCGGCCAGCGCGGCGCTGGCGCCGCTGCTGAGTACCGTGGCCAGCATCGCAGCCTTCAGATATTTTTTCATCATGCGCTCCGTCGTTCAGCGTGAGTTAGTCGTCGATTACAGTGCGGCTTTTTCAGCGGCGGTCAGGCGCTTGGCGCTGACGGTCACCACTTGCATTTTCGTGGTGTCGGCCTTGGCGGCGACTGCTGCCACTGGGGCGGTGCTGTGCACTGCCGGTACGGCGGCGGTGGCGAACGAGGTAGCGCTGGCGACGACGATTGCGGCTACGAAGATGGCTTCCATGTTTTTAGCGATGTTCATTTTGAGCTCCTTGGGTTGTTTGGTTCACTGCGTTTTGTCTTGCGTTGAGTGAACTATAGACAAGGGCCCCCTGTACATCCACCGGGATGTGACGAACTGCAAAAACGAGGGGTCAGAATGCGGATTAGCGGTGTGAAACCGCGCCGCACAACAGGTCCTGGCTGCTGGCGTAGAGCTGCGACAGCCAGCTGGAGACGGTTTTGAAGCGGGCGATGGAGCCGGCGTCGCGATGGCTGAGCAGCCAGATGTCGCGCTGTATCTCGACGCCGCCGCCGATGCGCACCAGCCCCTCCTGCTGCCCCATGATGCAGGGCAGGAGCGCCATGCCGACGCCGGCGCGGCAGGCGCGCACCATCGTGCTCAGGCTGTTCACCTTGAGCGCGATGCGCGGCTGCGGCTCCATCTGCGCCAGCCAGCGCATCTCGCCGGTGCCGGCCAGCGCGTCGTCGTAGGCGATCCACGGCTGGGTGCCCCAGCAGGCGCGTGGCGTGTCGGCGAAACGGGCGTGGCCGTAGACGGCGAAGCCCAGGTCGCCCAGCTTGCGCATCACCAGCGCCGCATCCTCGCCCGGCTTGCCCATGCGCAGGGCGAAATCGGCCTCGCGGCGGGTGAAGGACAGGTTCTGGTTTTCCGCCTGCAGCGTTAGTTGCAGTTGCGGATGCTCGGCGTGCAGCGCGGGAACGTGTTCCAGCAGCCAGTAGTCGAACAGGAAGTCGATGGAGGTGATGTTGACCGGACCGGCGGTGGCGTCGGCCTCCTGCGACGAGGCTTGCAACATGCTCTGGACGTTGCCGTACACCGCTTCGCCGTGCTGGACGAAGACCTGGCCGGCGTCGGTCAGCTGGTAGCCGGTGTTATCGCGGATGAACAGGCGCAGCTTCAGCGACTTTTCGGCGGCGGCGATGCGGCGGCTGATGGTCGAGGCGTCCACGCCCAGCTGGCGGCCGGTGGCGCTCATGCTGCCGCTGCGGGCCAGCGCCAGGATCAGCGGGATGTCGTTCCAGTCGAAGTCGGTACTTGAGGGCATGGGTGGTGTCGGGTCGGGGTGGGCGCCTGCGTTTTTGCAAAGTGACCTTGCAAGCTTGTCTGTTCCGCAAACGTTCTGGCAGGCCTAAGATTCATCCCATCGCAAGGCCAAACTTGCCGGGAACTGTAGCACAACACTTGTTATCCACACATCGACTAAAAGGAAGAAGATCATGACCAACGCTATTCAAACCACCAGCACCAGTACCAGCACCATCACCACCCGCGACGGCGTCGAGATCTACTACAAGGATTGGGGCCCACGCACTGGCCAGCCGGTGGTGCTGAGCCATGGCTGGCCGCTGAATGCGGATAGCTGGGAGTCGGCGGCCTTCCATCTGGCCAACAACGGTTTCCGCGTCATCACCCACGACCGCCGCGGCCACGGACGTTCGAGCCAGCCTTGGGACGGCAATGACATGGACCACTACGCCGATGACCTGGCGCAGCTGATCGAAGCGCTGGATTTGAAGAACATCATCCTGGCCGGCTTCTCCACCGGCGGCGGCGAAGTGGCGCGCTACGTGGGCCGCCACGGCACCCAGCGCATCGCCAAACTGGGCCTGATCTCGGCGGTGCCGCCGCTGATGCTGAAAACCGAGACCAATCCGGGCGGCCTGCCGATGGAAGTGTTCGACGGCCTCCGCGCCGGCTCGGTCGCCAACCGTGCGCAGCTGTACCTGGATATCGCCTCGGGTCCGTTCTACGGCTACAACCGTCCGGGCGCCAAGCCCTCGCAGGGCATCATCCAGGCCTGGTATGCGCAAGGCATGCAGGCCGGCCACAAGAACACCTATGACTCGATCAAGGCCTTCTCGGAAACCGACTTCCGCGACGATCTGAAGAAATTCGACAAGCCGACGCTGATCATCCACGGCGACGACGACCAGATCGTGCCGATAGACGCCGCCGGCAAGGCCTCGGCCGCCATCGTCCAGCATGCCAAGCTGATCGTCTACGCCGGCGCGCCGCACGGCCTGACCGATACCCACAAGGATCAGTTCAACGCCGACTTCCTGGCGTTCGCGAAGTCCTAAAACAAAGAAAGGGCCCCGCAGGGCCCTTTCTTATGGTCTAGCGCTTAGAAGCAGCAGGCCAGCATCTTGACGCAGCATTCCAGGCCGCCGCAGCAATCCATGGTGCTGGCGTAGGCGCCGGCGGATGCCAGCAGGACGGCGGTAACGGCGGATGCTTTGATGATGATCGATTTCATGGTGTTTCCTTATAAAAGTAAAAGTGGTGTATTTGATTTAAAACACTTTTACCGTCAGTCGGGAGGGCACCATACTTTGGTCGGTGGGGTAGGCAGGATGGCCGGGGCCGGGCATTGCGCCGCCACGCTGGCGGGCGGCGCGGCCGGCTGCACGATATCGCCCAAGGCGGCCGGCATCGCCGACGGCAGGCAATCGGCCGCCACGCACTGGGTGACCGGGCAATCGGCGTCCTTGCAGCAGGCATGCGTAGGCGCGGCCGCCAGCAGGGAGCTGTACAGCACGAAAACCAGGGCAACAAAGAGGGCCAGGACATTACGCATCCAACCATTGTAGCAAGCGAACGGCTTGCAAGGTTAGGATGGGCTTAAATCAGTGACATGCTATATTTCAAGTATGAAAAAGTTCCTGACGGCACTGGCGATGCTGTGCTTGGGCGTGCTCCATGGAGCGGCGCAGGGCGAGGTCGTCAACGTCTACACCAGCGCCCGTGTCGCGCCTCTGATGATAGGCGACCGCGGCGGCATCTATCCCGACCTGGTGGATTACCTGAACCGCAAAAAACTCGGCCAGCTGAGTTTCAAGTTGATTTATCTGCCGCGCAAGCGCTTGCAGCTGCAAGTCGAGCGGGGCGAGCTGGACGGCATCGTCATCGGCATGATGCCGCACTGGTTCAACGACGTCGGCCAGAAAAAATACCTGTGGACAGTGCCGTTCGATATCGACCGCTACGTGATCGTGCTGCCTGCCGGGCGGGCTTTCAGCGTGTCCAAGCCTGGCGCGCTGAGCGGCCACACGGTCGGCATGGTGCTCGGCTACAGCTATCCCGACCTGGAAGCATGGATGAACCAGCAGGGACTGGTTCGCAGCGACGCCATCAGCGACGACAACAACCTGGAGAAACTGCGCTTTGGACGGGTGGACAGCGTGACCGCCGCCGAGTCGGTCGTGCGCTACTACCTGAAGGTGCACGCGGTGGAGGCGGACAAATTCCAGCTGCACGAGCTGCCATCGCACCCCACCGAGCGACGCTTTCTGGTGCCGCGCGCCAAGGGGGCGATCTATGAAAAGATCGCCCCGGTGATCCGCCAGCTCAAGGATGATCCCGAGTGGCAGCGGCTGGCGGCCAAGTACCAATAACTGAGGGCGTCAGGCTAGCCGTGCGCGGAAGAAGTCGGTCGTGCGCTGCCAGGCCAGCTTGGCGGCGGCGGCGTCGTAGCGCGGCGTGGTGTCGTTGTTGAAGCCGTGTTCCACGCCGGGGTAGACGTGGTACTGGTAGGCCGCGCCGGCATCCTTCAACGCCTGCTCGTAGGCGGGCCAGCCGGCACGGATGCGCTCGTCATTGCCGGCGTCGTGGATCAGCAAGTGGGCCTTGATGCGCGCCGCGTCCGCCGCCCCCGGTTGCCCGCCGTAGAAAGGCACGGCCGCCGCCAGTTCCGGCAACTGCGTGGCCAGATAGTTGGCGATGCCGCCGCCGAAGCAGAAGCCGACCACGCCGAGCTTGCCGTTGCCTTCCGGCTGTTGTTGCAGCCAGCGGGCGGCGGCGACGAAGTCGGCGCGGGTCTTGGGCTGGTCCAGCTTGCTGAACAGGGCGCGCGCCTTGTCCTCGTCGCCTGGGTAGCCGCCCAAAGTGAACAAGGCATCCGGCGCGAAGGCGATGAAGCCGTCCAGCGCCAGGCGGCGGGCGATGTCTTCGATATGCGGGTTCAGGCCGCGGTTCTCGTGCACCACCAGCACCAGTGGCAGCTTGCCCTTGGCGTCGGCCGGCGAGACCAGGTAGCCGCGCACCGTGCCGTTGCCTTGTGGCGAAGGTAGTTCGAGGTAGCGGGCCTTGATGCGGCGGTCGTCCGCGTTGACGACCGGGGCGGCGAAGCTGGGGCTGAGCGTGGCGAGCAGGCCGGCGGCCGTGGTGCCGCCCACGGCGTAGCGTGTCGCCGAGGACAGGAAATCACGTCGCGTGATGCCGCCGTGTACATACTGGTCGAACAGCTTCAATACTTCCGGGTCAAAATCGGCAGCGGTTTTGCGTGTCATGTCTCGATTCCTCAGGCAGGTGGGCGAGCGGCTAGTGTAGCGCAGCGCCGTTCCGCTGGCGTTTCGCGCAGGCGGAATATTTCTGCATATCCAAGTGCGGGTTTTGGCCTACAGAGTTGCTCGCTCAGATGTAAGGCGTGCCTGCCATGGCGGCACGCAGGCCTGTGCTTCCTTTGTCTACGACGGCGAGAAAGACGGCTTTCGCTTGCTCGGTATCGCGCCCTTGCCGGAAGGTCTGGTGAGCCTGGATGAGGGCGACGGTCCATGTCGCCAGCAGCAGGCCGGCCGCCAGATGAGCGTCGGGATCGCCTGACTCCCGTCCCGCGCTTTCGGACAGCGCCACCGCCACCACTTGCGCGATTTCGTCGCGGATCGCCCTGGCCCGCGCCTTGAGGGTGGCGCTGCCTTCGATCGTCTCGATGAAGCCCTGGCTTGCTGCGGAAAACCTGGTGTAAGGGCTTTGTTCCTCAGCCAGCCGATGGGCGAGCAGGCGCAATGCCTCGATCGGAGCGACATGCGGGTCACGCTCTTGCAGGGCCAAGCGCAGCATTTCGCGGCCTTCCTCGTCACGATCAAAGAACATGTCCTCCTTGCGGGGGAAGTGGTTGAACACCGTCATCCGCCCGACGTCGGCCGCTGCCGCAATGTCGTCCACGGTCACATCATCGAAGCCTCGCTCAAGGAACAGGCGCGTGGCGGCATTGGATATGCCTTGTCGCGTGGCGAGGCGCTTGCGGGATCGGAGATCGGCTGGGATTGACATGCGGTGAACTATAGCATAGTTTACATATACTGAGTACATATTGGGATTGAGTATATGATTGAGAAAGTTGATGTTGTCGTTGTGGGCGCGGGACCGGTAGGGCTGCTGACCGCTATTGAATTGACCCTGGGTGGCGCGCGCGTCCTCGTGCTGGAGCGCCTGGCCGCCCCGAGCACGGCGATGAAGGCATTTGGCATCGGACCGCTCGGCATCGAGGCGTTAATGCGACGCGGCATGGCCGAGGCGATTGCCGCAGCGGAGGCGCGCAGCTTCGCGGAGATTGAACAGGCTGGAGCGGTATTGCGAGGCCGGACATCCAAGTTCAGCGGACACTTCGCCGGCCTGTCCTTGATACGCAAGGACGCGCAGAAAGAGCCGGAACGGCGTCCCCGTCCAGTGGATCAGCAGGCGCTTGAAGCCATGCTGGACGAGCGCGCGCAAGCACTGGGCATCGAGGTGCGCCGCGAGTGCGACGTCGCCGAATTCGTCCAACAGCCGGATGGCGTCGAAGTTAAATGGACAGCATCGGGCGACGCCGGCCGCACCCGCTGCGCCTACCTCGTGGGTTGCGACGGCGGGCGCAGCCTCATCCGCAAGATGGCTGGCTTTGATTTCCCCGGCACGCCGCCGACGCTGACCTTTTATCAGGCCGTCGCCGAGATCGACCAGCCGGAACGCCTGTTGCCGCTCGGCTGGCACCGCACATCGGGCGGCATGTTTTCCTTTGGCCCGGCGCCGGGCCGGTTGCTCATGCTGGATTTCAGTGGACCGCCTGAAGACCGGCAGGCGCCGGTTACGAGGGAGGAGGTCGAAGCCGTACTCCGCCGCGTCAGCGGTGCCGACGTCCGGGTGAGGGCGCTCGAAAGCGGCAGCCGATGGACCGACCATACCCGGCTGGTCGACACCTACCGTAGAGGCCGGGTGCTGCTTGCCGGCGATGCTGCGCATGTCCATACGCCGTTCGGCGGGCAGGGCCTGGGCCTTGGCTTGGTGGACGCGGCCAGCCTCGGCTGGAAGCTTGGAGCAGTGATTCGCGGCGAGATGCCCGACAGTCTGCTCGATACCTACACAGCCGAACGGCGGCCCGTGGCCCAAGCGGTGCTGGCCAACACTTTGGCCCAGGTCGCCATCATGCGGCCCGATCCGCAAGCAGGAGCGATGCGGCAGCTGATGGCGGATCTGCTGCAATTCGATGATGTCAACCGGCTCATCGGCGCGATGACGAGCGGGCTGGCCACGCGATACGATCTTGGGTCGGAACTGGATGAGGTGGGACGGTTAGTGGGCGACCGGCCAGTCGCTGGCGCCTCGCTCTACGAACTCATGCAGGATGGTGCGGGCGTCCTGCTCGACGCGTCGGTCGACGGCAGCGCATCCAAACTGGTGGGCGCCATGACGCAAAGAGTACGCTGCGTCGGCGTCGATACCGGACCATCGATGTTGATCCGCCCGGATGCCTGCGTGGCCTGGATCGGCGAAGAAAACAGCGTCAAAGGATTGGAGGAGGCGCTCGGGAATTGGTTCGTATGGGCACGATAAGTTGTCGGTTTGACGCTTAGTGCGGATGCTAAAATGTTAATTTCCGCAGTTCTATAAGTGATTGGAGTCATCGGTTGGGCAGGCTAATAAATGGCGGTAACCGCGCTTGCGCGTACGTATTTCGAGCAGTGTTCAGCGTGGTGATCGGCTTAAGCTGCTGCGGGCTTGCCTCTGCTCAAAGCGCAGCGATGACTGCGGAAGATCTCAGCACGTTTTTCGATCAGCATGCTTCGCGCGAGATGACGAAGTCGGATGTCGCTGGCGCCGCGATCGTGGTTGTCAAAGATGGCAAGGTGTTGTTTGCGCGCGGTTACGGTCATGCGGACGTTGGAATTGGAACGCCAGTCTCGCCAAACGATACGCTGTTCCGCGTGGCATCGCTATCCAGGCTGGTGACTTACACCGCAGTCATGCAACTAGTGGAACAGGGCAAGATCGATCTGGATTCCGACCTCTCGCGCTATCTGGATTTCCCCATTCCCACAACCTTCGCTCAACCGATCACGATGCGCCATCTCATGACGCATACGGCCGGCTTCGAAGATACAGTGGAAAACAGGTGGGTCAAGTCTGAAAAACTGACTTCGTTGCGGGACTACGTCGTGCGGCAAATGCCTAAGCGCCGGTTTGCTCCTGGCACGGTACCGGCTTATTCGAGCTACGGTACGACGCTGGCGGGTTACGTCGTTGAGCGAGTGTCGGGGGAGTCGTTCGAAACCTATACCGAGCGCCATATTTTTGCGCCACTTGGCATGCGCCACTCGAGCTTTGCGCAACCTTTGCCGCCGGGCCTCGCGCCGCTGCTGTCGAAAGGGTATGCCATCAGGACCGGGCCTACCCGCCCGTTCGATACGGCGCAAATAACGCCAGCCGCAGCTTTGTCGAGTACTGCGATGGATATGGCGCGGTTCATGCTGGCTCACCTTGGCGATCAGACCGCACCTGGGCCAGCATTGCTCAAGCCGGCGACGTTGGCGCAGATGCATACCGTCCAATTCCGCCACCATCCCGCAGGGCCGGGGATCGCGCTGGGCTTTTACGAAATGGATGAAGTGGCGCAACGACTGATCGGACATACGGGTGATATTCCAGGGAGTTTTCACTCGGTCATCTATCTGCTGCCCGAGCAGCGTCTTGGCTTGTTCATCGTGCAGAACACTGAAGCCGATCCGGGAATGCGCGAGGTCCTGTTGAAGTCTTTTGCCGAGCGCTATCTTTCGCCGCCGTCACCATCGCTCGCGATGCCGCGTCAGGCCGTGACAGACGAGTCTGAGCAGATGCAGGGAAGCTACCGCACCACTCGGCGGTTTGAATCGAGTCCGCTGTCATTGCCATTCCTGCTCGATCAAAACGTGGTGCGCATGGTGAAGCCTGGAACACTTGTGATCGATACAGTGCGTGGATCGAACGGTAAGCCTGTCGAGTGGCATGAAGTGGAGCCAGGCGTGTGGCAAAGCGCGGCTAACCCGCTTCGTCGTCGCTACTTTCTCAAGAATGCGCAGGGTGGCTGGGAGATGAGCAGAAACGGAGACCCAATGCAGATCATGCAAAAGGTCTCTTGGCATCAGCACAAGCTGGTAATGCTTTCCGTCTTGGTCTTGTCGATTGCGACTGTGTTGCTCAGCGTACTGGCGTGGCCCTTGTCGGTTGTGTGGCGCATGCGCTCCGGCCCACAAGCCGTTCTGTCGCCGGTACTGCTTCAGGTCAGGAACCACGTGCGCTTGGCAGGGCTGCTGGCATTGCTTCCATGGGTTTTGTATGGCGGCATTTTGCTAGCCTACTTGAATGACGCCCTGTTCGTTGCCTCGCCCACCTGCGCCATACTCTTGCGCGTGGTTCAGGCTTTGGCATGGCTTGCGCTGGGCGGCACGCTAGTCGCGGTCCGGGCTGCATGGATAAGTTGGCGCAATCGGGAAGTATCGCTGGTCGGCCGGGTTCACTACATGGCGCTTGCCTTGGCGTGTGTAGGCGCCACAGCGATGGCCTGGCAGGGTAGTTTTCTTATTTGGAGTGGGCGCTATTAACGGGCGGTTGAAAATAAAAAAGGGTTACAAACCGAAGCCTGTAACCCTTTGATGTCCCTGCGTATTGCTTGCGCCGACTGCTAGCCTCCATAGATTTTGAAAATCAGGCATCTAAATGGCAAATTGGTAGATCCTTGCCATTCGTAGTTGTCTTGAGTCTGAAAAACGCGTACACGGCGTTTTATATCATTACTAACAATACCTAGGCTGCTGAGTAGGCATCGCTTTACGGTGACTATTGTGACCGAAACTGACGTCCCAAGACCATAGCTGGCCGGCTAGGTCGACTCTTCGATGTCGCCTAAAGTTCTGTTTGGACGGTAGTGTTGATTTTTATGAAACACAATATTTATCCTGCAAAGCTTTGGATTTATGAGAGAAAGCAATGTTATGCTTTGGGGCAAGGTATGTAACTCTGGTGTCCTACTCCGCTGCGGACACATGGCTGCGGCACAAAAAGAAGATTATTAGAAACCATGACACAAATACAAAACACGCTATCGAGTTTGCTTGCTGCTGGCCAATTGGAACCTTTCATAACTCATATACGGTTTCCGAAATACAAGAATCTGGCGCCGAACACAAGAATAGAGTTTTCTCATCCTATTACGGTTCTGGTAGGGGCAAATGGTACAAATAAAAGCTCAGTACTGAGAGCACTGTACGGTGTTCCTGGGCAGTACAATCTTGGTAGTTTGTGGTTTTCTACTTCTACCGACCCAATTGAAGAAGGAGATGGCGAACGAAATTGTTTTATTTATGGATACAACAATCCAGAAGCCAAGAAAGTTACTGAAGTTCTGAAAATTCGAATTAAAAAAGATGAAGATCCTGATTATTGGGAACCATCTCGTCCTTATGCAAAATATGATATGGAAGGTGTGCCAAAAATTGGGCCGATTCCAGCTGGAGCGACCAGAACCAGGTGGAAGACAATTAAAAAGGAAGTCATATATATAGATTTCCGTGCTGCCCTAAGCGCATTTGATAAATTCTTCTATTATGGTGAACTGAAAAAGAAAAATCTGCAGAAGGAGAAAAAGGACTTTATAAGGTCTAGGGCAAATCATCTAAAGAAAGCGCTTGACAGTGGTTTGACTAGTTTGAATTTTAGAAAAAGTGAAAGAATTATAAATTCTGAAAATAGAATTTTAGATAAAGATGAGCTTGATGCTATTTCATTTATCCTTGGTAGGAAGTATTCTGAAATAAAGCTTATACGTCATAGATTTTATAATAGCGATGGCTATACAGCTCAACTGAAAACTAAAGACTTTAGCTATACAGAAGCTTTTGCGGGAAGTGGTGAGTTTTCCGTAATAAAACTTGTTACGTCTATTGTTTCATGTGACCCCAAGACGTTGATTTTGCTCGATGAGCCCGAGGTTTCTATTCACCCGGGAGCGCAAGAGCGACTAATGTATTTTCTGTCGGAACAAGTAAAAAAACATAAACACCAGATAGTTATTTCGACTCATTCTCCAGCAATCATTAGGATACTTCCCCCGTCGGCTATCAAAGTATTGGCAATGGATGGGCTAAATGGAAAAATAAGTGTTTTAAAGCAAGAATCCCTTCCTGAGGAAGCCTTCTTTCACTTGGGCGAGCCTGTCCCTGGAAAAATCACGGTTGTTGTTGAAGACCGGTTAGCCAAGGCAGTTGTCGAAAAGAGCCTTCGTGTTGCCGGCGAAGCAATCTTCAACATGTTCGAAATCGTACACTTTCCTGGCGGATCTGATACACTTTGGACTCATTATCTGCCTATATTTGCGGCAGAAAATCGTGAGGATATAGTTGTATACATGGATGGTGATCAACAGGCCGTTGAAGAAAATAGGTTTATTGATCCTAATACTGTGCCGATTGCAGAAAATTATAGATTATCGGAAATAATAAAAGCTGCTACTGGATCCGATGTGAGCTTTCCTGTTGATAGTTTGAATGGAAAGGGAAATGAGGAGCAACTTTTTGCAGCGCGACGGCAATACATTAGATGGTGTAAAACTTACGTAGATTATTTACCTTCAAATATTCCAGAAGAATTTGTTTGGCGCAAGGCGCCATCTGATGTTACTTCTGCGTTTTCTGGAAGTGACTATAAGAATTTATTTTTTGAATTAACCAAGCATGAGCTCAAGGTTCAGCCGTTTGAAAAGGTATCTTCGGATGATATTCTTCAAACGCAAAAGCGATTACTTGCACAGCTAGATGACAATGATCAAGATTTGGTTAATATTCGTGAAGCGCTCGTGAGTTTCTTGAAACATTAGGGAAAATATTGTGGTAAGAGTTTTTGATTTCTTTTCTGGCTGCGGTGGTACCAGTTGTGGGTTTCAGCAGGCTGGCATGGAAATTGTCATGGGCCTAGATATAGACGTTGATTCGGCCCAGTCGTTTCAGAGAAACTTTCCTAAAGCAAATTTTATTGTTGGTGATATTCGCGATATTGATACTGAGTCTCTACGTCCATTGATTGGGAACCGCACCGATCCGTTATTATTTTGCGGTTGTGCACCATGTCAGCCATTTTCAAAACAAAATAGACATCAAAGTCAAAAAGATCCTCGGCGCGATCTTTTAGCTGAGTTCAGTCGGTTTGTCAGCGCATGGTTACCAGATTACGTTTTCATTGAAAATGTCCCAGGCATGCAAAAAATAAAAGGTAAGAATGGTCCTTTTAATAAGTTTAAAGCTTTGCTTCGTGAACTGGGGTATTCGTACAGCTCAGATGTTGTCTCCGCGATGTCATATGGGGTGCCTCAAACAAGAAAGCGTTTGATTTTAGTTGCTCAGCGCTCGGGATTTATCTCATTGCCGCCTGCATCTCATGGCCCTGACAAACTACCATTCTCTACCGTCCGGGACTTTATATCGCATTTGCCACCGATTGCAGCTGGCGAGGTGCATCCTGATGATCCAGATCACCAAGCAGCGGCGTTGTCGCCAATAAATTTGCAGAGAATTGCGGCGACACCCGAAGGAGGAGGGAGAGAATGTTGGCCCGAACATTTCCAGCTTGACTGTCACAAGGATCATTCTGGACACTCGGATGTTTACGGCAGATTGGCATGGGATCGCCTAGCGTCAGGGTTGACTACCCGCTGTATTAGCTACTCAAATGGGCGCTTTGGGCATCCCGAGCAGAATCGTGCGCTAAGTGTCAGAGAAACGGCGTTGATACAGACATTCCCTGAAAATTACTCATTTGCGGGAAATTTAGCATCGCGGGCGCGGCAGATCGGCAATGCTGTCCCCCCAGCAATGGCTCGAGCAATTGGAGCGCACTTGCTGCAGATATAGATAAAGATTTGCACTATTGAGGGGCGCGCTAAAGTAACGCAACCACTGAGGGATCAAGGACCGGTGACTGTCAGATCAGGTCGCGATCATTACACATCAAACGAACATCTGGTCTGACAGCCATAGCTGTCTTAGCTTCTTTATCCCCGGTCCGGGTTGAGTATTTCTGGAAGAAATGAAAATTCAAGGTAACATATGGCTTCGATCTGTTGTCGTAGCGCGTCATGAGTTGCGGAGTCATGTGTAGCCAAGGCTAAGTAGTAGTTCTTTTCTTCGTGCTTCGCGAAGACTAGCCATTCACCGGTCAATGCCTCGTTTTCAGCAAGGCGGTTATAGTTGCCGCTTACTACATCGTTAACCAACATCGGGATGTCGGCAGCGGACATGAACCTCTCTTCACCGGCCTGCTGAGCTTCCATGATTTTTTGTTCAAAGAATGGGATTTTGTAACGGTTAAGCCCTTTCTCGATGTTCATGGCCAGAGAACTCATACCGTCCATGAGGTGGTGCTTGTGCCACAATCCTTTTAGCGGTGGGTGCTTGTTCTGGATGGGGGGCTTCAGTTGGCTTGGAGGACCAATGCCTTCCAGGGCGAGTATTTCTTGTACGACCTTGTGCGGGTTCAGCCTTCCCGATTTAGCCCCCCCGAGCAAACTAAGCAGTAATAACAAGCTGTAACGGCCTGGTGCGGCTTGTTCGATCCCGATCATTTCGGCAAAGCCTTTTAATTCCGCCGTCATGTCATCGCCGGATTCGGTCGTGAGGGAAAATTTAAAGCCCGGACTGGGTGGTGTATTCATTGCTTGCGCTATCCTTGTAGCCTGTTGGTGGCAGGTATTTTGATCAGTGAAGTAAGAATAGCATATGATGAAACTTTGGCAACTAGTGCCATGAGCGCAGTCTGCGGCTCCGAGGCCACGCTTTTCTGCCTACGCTAAGTCCTCGCAGTTTCCTGAAAATTAGGCGCGTTGACATTCGGTTGACACCTGACCAAAACAAAAGGGCTTACATTACTGTAAGCCCTTGATATTACTGGTGCCGACTGCCGGTTTCGAACTGGCCACCTGATGATTACAAATCAACTGCTCTACCAAATGAGCTAAGTCGGCGAAACTTGTACGGGGCGAATTATACGCTATTTAATTCGCGTAAGAGTAGGCCGGCCGCCCTTTTTTGGCGGCTCGTTATCGTCGTCCGGAGCGCTTGGGGCCTCGCTCTTGGCCTCTTGCAAAGGCGCTGGAACAGCCGCCAACACCGGCGCCGGCGCGCTGGTTTCTTCTTCCGCCACCGGCTCGGCAAAGCCCGCTTGCGGCTCGAACGCCATCCCCTGGCCGTTCTCGTTGGCATAGATCGCCATGACGTTGTTGACCGGGACGTAGATCTCGCGCGACACGCCGCCGAAGCGCGCGTGGAAGCGTATGCTGTCGTTGTCCATCTTCAGGCCCGAGGTGGCGCCGAAGCTGATGTTGAGGACGATTTCGCCTTTTTTCACATATTCCATCGGCACCGTGGTCGAGGCGTCGACCTTGACGGCGAGGTAGGGCGTATAGCCGCTATCCGTGCACCACTCATAAATGGCGCGCAGCATGTAGGGCTTGGTTGAGATTTCAGACATGGTATTCCAGACTGCAGTAAAACCCGGCGCGCCGCCGACTAAGGCCGGCAAACGCGCCGATAGACTTCAAGTAAAACGGTCTGCGTCCGAATTAACGGCGCATGACCTTTTCCGACGGCGTCAGCGCTTCGATGTAGGCAGGGCGCGAGAAGATGCGCTCGGCGTACTTCATCAGCGGGGCCGCGGTCTTCGACAGTTCGATGCCGTAGTGATCCAGACGCCACAGCAGCGGCGCTACCGCCACGTCCAGCATCGAGAACTCATCGCCGAGCATGTACTTGTTCTTCAGGAACAGCGGCGCGAGCGTGGTCAGGCGGTCGCGGATTTCTGCGCGGGCCTTGTCGTGGCTCTTGTCGTTGCTCTTGGCGCGTTCGCTTTCCAGCACGTGCACGTGAACGAACAATTCCTTCTCGAAATTGAACAGCATCAGGCGCGCACGCGCGCGCATCAGCGGATCGGCCGGCATCAGTTGCGGATGCGGGAAGCGTTCGTCGATGTACTCATTGATGATGTTCGATTCGTACAGGATCAATTCACGTTCGACCAGAATAGGCACCTGACCATAAGGATTCATGGTCGAGATATCTTCCGGCTTGTTGAACAAGTCGACGTCGCGCACTTCGAAGTCCATGCCTTTTTCAAACAGGACCAGACGGCAGCGTTGCGAAAATGGGCAGGTTGTACCCGAGTAGAGAACCATCATTTTTATAGTTCCTTAGAAACAAAGGGGGTGAAGCCGCGAACGGATCACCCCGGATCGATCGCCCGCCAACGCGGGCATCGCAAAACAAGCGCCGGCCAGCCGGCGCTCTCGATTATTTAACTTCTTTCCAGAACGACGCGTTCAGACGCCATGCCAGGAAGGCGAACAGGGACATGAACAGCACCACTGCCACACCCAGTTTTTTGCGGGTCTGCGCTGCAGGCTCCGCCATCCACTCCATGTAACCGACCAGGTCGGCCATCGCAGTGTCATATTCCAGCTTGTTCAGTTTGCCCGGCGTGACGACTTCGAAGCCGTCAAACTGATGCGTCATCTTACCTTCTTCGTGCGGATCGGCCACTTCCTTCATCTTGACCTTCTGCACGCCCTGCAGTTCCCACAGCACATGCGGCATCGCCACATTGTTGACCACCAGGTTGTTCCAGCCGGTCGGGCGGGTGTCGTCCTTGTAGAAGGTGCGCAGATAGGTGTACAGGTAGTCGCCGCCGCTGCCGGCGCCCGACGCTTTCGCGCGCGAAATGACGGACAGGTCCGGCGGCACCACGCCGAACCATGCTTTCGCATCTTTCGGATTCATCGTGGTGGTCATCATTTCGCCCACTTTATCGCCGGTGAACAGCAAGTTGGCCTTGATTTGCTCTTCCGTCAGGCCGAGGTCGCGCAGACGGTTGTAGCGCATCGAGGACGCATTATGGCAGTTCAGGCAGTAATTGACGAACAGCTTGGCGCCATGTTGCAGTGCTGCCATGTTATTCGAGCGGTCCGGCGCCTTGTCGAGCGCGATGCCGCCTTCGTTAGCCAGTGCCAGACCTGGCAGCAATGCCAGGATGGCGAGCAGTTTTTTAGGAAAATTCATGTAATGTCCTTTGTGTACTTTAGCCGAGGTGGTCGATCAGTGCGCGTGGAACACTACGCGGTCCGGGACCTTCTTGAACGTGCCCATGGCGCTCCACCAAGGCATGAACAGGAAGAAGCTAAAGTAAAGCAGGGTGCATACTTGCGAGAACAGCGTGCGGCCTTCGGTCGGCGGCAGGGTACCCAGGTAGCCCAGCGACAGGAAGCAGAAGAAGAACACGCCGTACACGTATTTGTGCCAGCTTGGACGGTAACGGATCGACTTGACCGGCGACTTGTCCAGCCAAGGCAGGAAGGCCAGGATCACCACCGAACCACCGAAGAACACCACGCCCCAGAACTTGGCGTCCAGCACCTGCGGCAGCATGCCGATGATGGCCACCAGCGCGATCACCGCGATGGCGGTTTTCACGATGCTCGACAGGCGCGATTTCAGCCACACGAACACGACGTAGGCGGCGACGAAGAACATCAGCACCCACATGAAGTCGGCGGTGGTGGCGCGCAGCACCGAGTAGAACGCGGTGAAGTACCAGGTCGGCGCGATGTGCAGCGGGGTCTTCAGCGAATCGCCCGGCAGGAAGTTGTTATATTCCAGGAAGTAGCCGCCCATTTCCGGGGCGAAGAACACCACGGTGCTGAAGATCAGCAGGAACACCGACACGCCGAACAGGTCGTGCACGGTGTAGTAAGGGTGCGAAGGAATCGAATCGACCGGGTGGCCGTCGGCGCCCAGGTTGTCTTTCACTTCGATGCCGTCCGGGTTGCTCGAACCGACTTCGTGCAGCGCGATCAGGTGGGCAGCCACCAGACCCAGCAGAACCAGTGGGATCGCGATCACGTGGAAGGCGAAGAAGCGGTTCAGGGTGGCGTCGGACACCACGTAGTCGCCGCGGATCCACAGCGACAGGTCAGGGCCGATCAGCGGAATCGCGCCGAACAGGTTGACGATCACTTGTGCGCCCCAGTACGACATCTGGCCCCATGGCAGCAGGTAGCCGAAGAACGCCTCGGCCATCAGGCACAGGAAGATGGCGAAACCGAACAGCCAGATCAGTTCACGTGGCTTGCGGTACGAGCCGTACAGCAGGCCGCGCGTCATGTGCAGGTAGACGATGATGAAGAAGGCCGAGGCGCCGGTCGAGTGCATATAACGCACCAGCCAGCCCCACGGTACTTCGCGCATGATGTATTCGACCGAACCGAAGGCCAGGTTGGCGTCCGGTTTGTAGTGCATGGTCAGGAAGATGCCGGTGACGATCTGCAGCACCAGCACCAGCATGGCCAGCGAGCCGAAGATGTACCAGAAGTTGAAGTTTTTCGGAGCGTAGTACTTGCCCCATTGGTCATTCCACAGCTTGGTGAGCGGGAAGCGGTCGTCGACCCAGCCCAGCGCTTTTTGTGCGGCCGGAGCATCGGCCGGGAATTTTGTCTCTTTGAAAGCCGCCATGATTTACGCCTCGCCTTTCTCGTCTTTACCAATGACCAGCTTGGTGTCGCTCAGGAACATATGACGTGGGACTTGCAGATTGTCCGGCGCCGGCTTGTTCTTGAACACGCGGCCGGCCATATCGAAGGTCGAGCCGTGGCATGGGCACAGGAAGCCGCCCTCCCAGTCGTCCGGCAGCGATGGCTGCGGGCCTGGGGTGAATTTGGACGAAGGCGAGCAGCCCAGGTGGGTACAGATACCGACCGCGATCAGCAGCTCGGGTTTGCGCGAGCGCCATTCGTTGCGGGCGTATTCCGGGGTGAACTCGTCCGGGTTGCGCTTGGAGTCGGCGTCGGCCACTTTACCGTCGGTCTTTTTCAGCGAGGCCACCATTTCAGGGGTACGCTTGATGATCCAGACCGGTTTGCCGCGCCATTCGACGGTTTTCATTTCGCCGGGATTGAGGCTGGAAATATCCACTTCCACCGGTGCGCCGGCCGCTTTAGCGCGCTCGGACGGTTGGAACGTGCTAACCAGTGCCCCGGCGGTTGCCAGACCCACTACACCACCCGCCGCGCCTGTTGCGACGAGCAATCCGCGACGGCCTGAATCGACCTGCTTTTCGATACTCATACAAACCCCAATCAGTCAAAGTGCGAACAAAATCCGAGAACCGAGAACAAAACCTGAAACTTGATGAAGCACGAATATAGCTTCTAGCAACCTTAAATTATAAGGTAAGCGTGATACGAATTAAAGCAAAAACGTTGCCGTAACCCCAATTGGAGCGATTTGCGCACCGTTTTGGACTTGAAATCTGCCGGGCTATCCCCTACTGGCGGGGCACAAGCCATAGATATTGATACAAGACAAATTTATAGCGTAATTCGGACCCCAAATGCGCACGGGGCTAGCGCGTTTGGAATCTAATTGGAAAAATAGTATGATCCAGACGCAGTTTTGTTCACAAATGACCACAGCGAGGATAAAAAAATGACAATGATGCAGGAATTCAAAGAATTCGCGATGAAGGGCAATGTGGTCGACCTGGCTGTGGGTGTGATCATCGGCGGCGCCTTCGGCAAGATTGTCGACTCGCTGGTGGCCGACATCATCATGCCGCCGATCGGCAAACTGTTCGGTGGCCTGGACTTCGCCAATTACTACATCGGCCTCAACGGCCAGGATCCGCACCTGAGCCTGATCGAAGCGAAAAAGCTGGGCGCGGTGTGGGCCTACGGCAATTTCGCCACCATCCTGCTGAACTTTGTCATCCTGGCCTTCGTGATCTTCCAGATGGTGCGCCTGATGAACAAGGCGCGTACCCTGAGCACCAAGGAAGCGGCGGCTGAAGCGGCCGCGGCGCCGGCGCCGACGCCGGAAGATATCGTGCTGCTGCGCGAGATCCGCGACTCACTCAAGAAATAACAAGGACGCCGTCCGGCGGACGGCAGGATGCTATGCGACGACTCTGGTTATTGTTTGCGCAAACGGTGACCGTCGTACTGGCACTGTACTTCGTCTACACGGCCGTGGGGCCGGAGCGGCGCGCGCCGGTGCGCATCCAGCAGATGGGCAGCGCCGACCACCCGGCCGCAATGCTGGAGGCGGCGCCGGGCAAGGCGCCCGGCGTGGCGGTCGGCTCCTACCGGGCGGCGGCCGGGCGGGCCATGCCGGCCGTGGTCAACATCATCACCAGCAAGAAACCCAAGCGCGGCAAGCATCCGCTGCTGCGCGATCCCTTCTTTAAAAAATTCTTCGGCGACCGCGACCGCGATCGCGACGGCGAGAACGACGACGAGGAGTCCAGCCTGGGCTCGGGCGTCATCGTCTCCGGCGAAGGCTACATCCTGACCAACAACCACGTGGTGGAAGCGGCCGACGAAATCGAGGTCATGCTGGCCGACGGCCGCAAGGCCGCCGCCAAGGTGGTCGGCACCGATCCCGAGACCGACCTGGCCGTCATCAAGATCGCGCTCGACAAGCTGCCGGTGATCGTGCTGGGCCAGGCCGAGCAGGCGCAGGTGGGCGACGTGGTGCTGGCCATCGGCAATCCCTTCGGCGTCGGCCAGACGGTGACGATGGGCATCATCTCCGCGCTGGGCCGCAACAACCTGCACATCAACCATTTCGAGAACTTCATCCAGACCGACGCCGCGATCAACTTCGGCAATTCCGGCGGCGCGCTGGTGGACGCCAACGGCAACCTGCTGGGGATTAATTCGGCGATTTATTCGCAGACGGGCGGCTCGGTCGGCATCGGCTTCGCGATTCCGGTCTCGACCGCCAAGTCGGTGATGGAAGCCATCATCAAGTCCGGCCACGTGGTGCGCGGCTGGATAGGCGTGGAAACCCAGGAGATCACGCCGGAGCTGGCGACCAGCTTCGGGTTGAAGCGGCAGAGCGGCGCCATCATCGCCGGCGTGGTGCGCAACGGTCCGGCCGACAAGGGCGGCATGAAGCCGGGCGACATCCTGCTGTCGGTGGACGACAAGCCGGTGGCGGACACCAACGAGATGCTCAATCTCATCGCCCAACTCGTTCCTGGCGGAAAAGCTAAAATGACGGTCTTGCGCAAGAGTCGCGAGACCACGCTGGACATCACGGTCGGCAAGCGTCCGGCCGGCGCCAAATAAGGAACCCTAATGCATCTGCGCGACCTGACTCAATTCCTCAAAGAACTGGCGGACAACAACAACCGTCCCTGGTTCATCATGAACAAACCGCGCTACGACATCCTGCGCGAAGAATTCCTGCAAGTGGTGACGGAGATGATTATCGAGCTGGGCAAGTTCGATGCAGCCGTCAAGTTCTGCAACCCGAAGAAGGCGATGTTCCGCATCAACCGCGACGTGCGTTTCGCGCATGACAAGAGCCCGTACAAGACGCGCTTCTCGGCCGCCGTGGCGCCGAACGATTTGCGCCGTCCCAGCAAGGCGGGCGGGCCGACCTACTATATGCAGATCGATGGCAGCGGCAAGCTGCTGTTCGGCGCCGGCGAATACATGCCGCCGCCGTCGCGCCTGAAAGCGCTGCGCCAGCACATGGTCGACGACGCGGCCGGCTTCAGCAAGGTGCTGAAGAACAAGAAGTTGAAAGCCACCTTCGGCGATATTCAGAACGAAGGCAAGCTGATGCGCCCGCCCAAGGGTTTCGACCCCGAGCACGAGCATATCGAATACATCAAGCTGAAGAGTTTCTTTGTCTGGACCGAGCTCGACCTGCCGATGAACAAGCCGGAACTGCTGGTGGCGATGATCGCCAGCGGGCTGAAGGATGCATACCCGCTGGTCGAATGGATGCGTGCTGCGAAGGAAGACGAGCCACAGGAGTAAGCACGTCATTTCCCCCACTGGGGGAAATGACTTCCCGCGCAGGCGGGAATCCATGCACCGTCTGCCAGCTCGCGTTCTATGGATTCCCGCCTACGCGGGAATGACGTTAACGCTTCACTTTTTCATCGCGCGGGTCGCGCGCCAGCAGGCGCGAGACCATGGCCTGTGGCTGGTCGCCGTCGAACAGCACGCCGGCCACCGCGTTGGTGATCGGCATGTCGACACCCATCCGGGCCGCCAGTTCGCGCACCGCTTTCGAGCACGGCACGCCTTCGGCCACATGGCCCAGCTCCTGCACGATGACGTCCAGCGGCTTGCCCTGCGCCAGCCCGAGGCCGACGCGGCGGTTGCGCGACAGGTCGCCGGTGCAGGTCAAAATCAGGTCGCCCATGCCGGTCAGGCCCATGAAGGTCTCGGTATGGCCGCCCAGCGTGGTGCCGAGCCGGGTGATTTCCGCCAGGCCGCGCGTGATCAGCGCGGCGCGCGCGTTCAAGCCCAGGCCCAGGCCGTCGGCCACGCCGGTGGCGATGGCCAGCACGTTTTTCACCGCGCCGCCCACTTCAACACCGACCAGGTCTTCGCTGGAATACACGCGGATATTGCCGCCGTGGACGGTCGCCACCACGCAGTCGCGCAAGGCCGCCGAGTCGGAGGCGATGGTCAGCGCGCACGGCAGGCCCTTGGCCACCTCCTGCGCAAACGACGGTCCGGACAAGGCGCCGCCAGCCACTCCGTCACCCAGCACTTCGCGCACGATCTGGTGTGGCAGCAAGCCGGTGCCGTATTCGAAGCCCTTGCACAGCCACACGACATTCGGTATCGCCCGCGATTTCAGCTGCTCCAGCAGCGGACGCAAGCCAGCCACCGGACAGGCGGCGATCAGCAGGCTGTCCGGCCCGGCCACATGGGCCAGCGCGGCGTCGAAATCGGCGGCGACCCGGAGGCCGTCGGGGAAGGGGTAACCAGGCAGGTAGCCGGTGTTTTCTCGGGTGCGCGCCATGTCTTGCAGGGCGTCGCTGTTGCGGCCCCACAGCATCACGTTGTGACGCTGGGCCAGCGCCATGGCGACAGCGGTGCCCCAGGCGCCTGAGCCGAGCACAGCCACCTTGCGGACCGCAGCCGCTGGTTTGTTTGGATTATCTTGCATGGGACCTCATTCGGCGACCGGATGTCGCCGCTACGGCAATTATATGCCCCAGACTTCGGAATTCTTGACGTAACCGACCAGGCCGTCGCGATGACGCACCTTGAGCCAGCCGCCGGTGGCCGATTCGGTCACCTCCAGCAGCACGCCCTTGTCGGCGGTGAAGACCGGCGCGGCGGTATCTTCCGGCGTGGCGCGGATTTTCAGGTTGGGGGTGCGGATGATGACGTTGCGCTTGCCGCTCAGGCCCTTGGCCTCGGTCCAGGCCAGTTCGCCGTTGACGTCGCGCACCTTCAGCCATTCGCCATAGGCCAGCACCACTTCCAGCGGCGCGCCGCGCGGCACGACAAACAGCTTGCCGCCCTTGGTCGATGGCGCGTCGTAGAGGATGACGGGTGCGGCGCCCACCGTTTTGAAGTCGAACGCGTGACTGGCACTCATGGCCAACAACATGGTCAGACTGGCGATTAAACGGGGAAATGTCATGGCTTACCTTGCAGATGGACAGCGCGCAAAGGCGCGGCATGTCGGGGTGATACCGCTGCCGGACGTGGCGCCCGGCAGCGAAGTACTTCAGTACGACTTAGTGCGTGGTGGCAGCGCCGTCGGTTGCTGCTGGTGCTGCGGCGGCCGCGTCGGCGATCGCTTGCATGCGCTGCTGGTAGAACACTTCGAAGTTGATCTCAGCCAGGTGCACTGGTGGGAAACCGGCACGGGTGATCACGTCGGCGATGTTGGCGCGCAGGTAAGGATAAACGATGTTCGGGCAACCGATGCCCAGCAGCGGATCCAGCTGCTCTGCAGGAATGTTGCGCGCTTCGAAGATACCGGCTTGCTTGCCTTCAACCAGGAAAGCGACTTTGTCTTTGACTTTGGCGGTCACGGTGATGGTGACGGTCGACTCGAACACGCCATCGGCCAGTGGCTCGGCGCCAACGTCCAGCGCTACTTCGATCGATGGAGCTTCCTGTTCCAGGAAGATCGATGGGGAGTTTGGTTGCTCCAGCGACATGTCTTTCAGGTAGACGCGTTGGATTTGGAATACTGGTTGCAGGTTTTCGTCAGACATGGAACGCTTTCGTTATAGTGAAAACGAGCGGCACGGGCCGCTCAGAATAAGTTTGCTTGGTATGGAGCTCAAATCAAACGCGAGGGCAATTGTATCAAAACCATTATGGTTTCAAACTATTTCTGCGGCCCTCACGTTGTATTTGAGGGTGATTAGCCATTTAACAAGGGGGACAGGCCGCCAGCTTGATCCAACGCATACAAATCGTCGAAACCGCCGACATGGGTGTCGCCGATGTAGATCTGCGGCACGGTGCGGCGGCCGGTCTTCTGCATCATCAGCACGCGCTGCTCCGGGTCCAGGTCGACGCGGATCTTTTCCAGGCCGGTCACGCCCTTGGCTTCCAGCAGGCGCTCGGCGCGCACGCAGTAGGGGCAAACGGCGGTGGTGTACATGATTACACGGGCAGTCATCTGGAGCTCCTTATTTGGCCAGTGGCAGGCCGGCTTTTTGCCATGCAGCAACGCCGCCGTCCAGGTTGACCACGTCGGTAAAGCCGGCTTTGGCCAGTTTGGCGGCTGCCGACGAGGCGCGCGCGCCCGTCTTGCACACTACGATCACGCTCTTGGTCTTGAACTTTTCCAGCTCGCCGAGGCGGTTGGACAGCTCGCCCAGCGGAATATTCTTGGCTTCTGGCAAGTGACCAGCAGCAAATTCCGTTGCGTCGCGTACGTCTACAATGGTGGCTTTGCTACGGTTGATCAACAGCGTCACCTCTTGCGCGGAGGCGCGTTTGCCGCGCTGCGTCAGTACCGGCCAGAGCAGGGCGCCGCCCGAAAGGAGCACGATGGCGATGATGAAAATATTGTCAATGAAGAATTTCACAGGGTTCCAATGGTTTAAGTCAATCCGCGCATTATAAAATAGAAGCTGGAAGAGTTCTCGCAGTACCGGTTTTCCGTCCCGTTCAATCCTTTTTGAAGATAGTTCAAATGTATAAAATCGTATTCATGCGCCACGGCGAGTCCACCTGGAACCTCTCGAACCGTTTCACCGGCTGGACCGATGTGGACCTGACCGAGAAGGGCATCGCGGAAGCCAAGGCGGCCGGCAAGGTACTGAAAGAGTCCGGCTACACCTTCGACCTGGCCTACACCTCGGTGCTCAAGCGCGCGATCCGCACGCTGTGGCTGACCATGGACGAGATGGACATGATGTACCTGCCGGTCAAGAACGACTGGCGCCTGAACGAGCGCCACTACGGCGCCCTGCAAGGCCTGGACAAGGGCGAAACCGCCGCCAAGTACGGCGACGACCAGGTGCTGGTATGGCGCCGCAGCTACGACACGCCGCCGCCGCCGCTGGAAGCAGGCGACGACCGCGCCTCCTTCAACGACCCGCGCTACGCCGGCCTGGACAAGTCGCAGATCCCGCTGACCGAATGCCTGAAGGACACCGTGGCGCGCGTGATGCCGGTGTGGGACGAGGAAATCGCCCCGGCCATCCGCGCCGGCAAGAAGATCATCATCTCGGCCCACGGCAACAGCCTGCGCGCCCTGATTAAGATGCTCGACGGCATCAGCGACAACGACATCGTCGGCCTCAACATCCCGAACGGCCAGCCGCTGGTCTACGAGCTGGACGAGAACCTGAAGCCGATCCGCCACTACTACCTGGGTGACGCCGACGCCATCGCCGCGGCCCAGGCAGCCGTCGCCAACCAGGGCAAGGCCAAGTAATTTGTCGCATTCTTCCTTCCGAGGCTGGCGCGGCGCCGCCACCAGTGCGGCGCTGCTGCTGATTCTGTTGAACGGGGCGCACGCCGCGCCTTTCAGCAAGACCACCGAGCGCAGCAAGCAGAAAGCGGCGGCCGAGGTCGAGCGCGCCGGCTTGCAGCAAAAGCTCAGCGCGCTCAAAAAAGACATCGGCAAGACCGAAAGCGCCAAGGACGACGCGGCCGACACGCTGGCCGAGTCCGAACAGGCGATCTCGGACGCCAACCGCTCGCTGCGCGACCTGGCGCAGGAGCAGGGCGACACCAACACCAAGCTGCAACAACTGGCCGTCGAGCACGACAAGCTGGCGGCCACGGTCGCCCAGCAAAAGCAGCAGCTGGCCAAGTTGCTGCGCGACCAGTACGTCGCCGGCAATGAAGACCGCATCAAGTTGCTGCTGTCCGGCGACAACCCCAACCGCATCAATCGCGACCTGCAAATGATGTCCTACGTGTCGCAGGCCCAGGCCCGCCTGCTGGACTCGCTGCGCGCCAACCTGAAGGCGGTCGAGGTCAACCAGGCCGAGGCGCAGAACGCCAAGGACGAGCTGCAGGAAATCGCCGCCGAGGAAATGGAACAGAAGGCCAAGCTGGAGCAGGAAAAGACCCGCCGCGCCAACTTGCTGGCCTCGCTGTCGAAAAAGCTGGTGGCCCAGCGCAAGGAGGCCGGCAACGTCGAGCGCGACGAACAGCGGCTGACCGGCCTGGTCGACAAGCTGGGCAAGCTGATCCAGGAGCAGGCGATCGCCGCCGCCGCCGAGAAAAAACGCCAGGAACAACTGGCCGCCGCCCGCGCCAAGGAAGCTGAAGCCAAAGCCAAGGCGGAAGCCGAAGCGCGCGCACTGGCCAAGGCCAAGGCCGCCGTTGAAGCCGAGCGCCAGCGCCTGGCCAAGGCCAATGCCGGCAAATCGGGCACCATCAAGCCGGCGCCGACGCCGTCCAAACCCGACACCATCGACGCCGACCAGCCGAAAGTGGCGCAGCAAACGCCGCCGCCGAAACCGCCGGAACCGCTCAAACCGGCGCCGCGCGAGGAAGAACCGGCCAAGCCGGCAGCCAAGGCGGCCGATATCGCTTTGGCCCCGGCGGTGCCATCCGGCGCGCCCTTCGTCAGTCTGAAAGGCCAGTTGCGCCCGCCCGTCAGCGGCAAGATCGCCGCCAAGTTCGGCACCAAGCGCGGCGACGGCCCAAGCTGGAAGGGCGTGTTCATCCGCACCGGCGAAGGCGCCGAGATCCGCTCCGTCGCCAGCGGCAAGGTCATCTTCTCGGACTGGCTGCGCGGCTTCGGCAACATGATCATCGTCGACCACGGCGGCCAGTACTGGAGCATCTACGGCAATTGCGAGTCGCTGCTAAAACGGGTCGGCGACGTCGTCAAGCCTGGCGACTCGATCGCCAGCGCAGGTAACAGCGGCGGCAACGAGGAATCGGGGCTATACTTTGAGCTTCGCCATCAGGGCACAGCATTCGATCCGGCTGGCTGGGTCAAGTTTTAAGGTTTGCGGAAAAAATGGGCAACAAAGTCAAGAGCATCGGCCTGATCGGCCTGGGTATGGTGGCTGGTGTCGCCGTCTCCTTGCAGTTTTCCGCCATCGCGCAAAAAGTCACCGGTTCGCCGCTGCCGCTCGAAGAGCTGCGCCAGTTGTCCGACGTATTCGGCCTGATTAAAACCGACTACGTCGAAAACGTCGACGACAAGAAGCTGCTTACCGAAGCCATCTCCGGCATGGTGGCCTCGCTCGATCCGCATTCGGTCTACCTCGATAAAAAAGCCTTCCGCGAAATGCGCGAGACCGTGGCCGGCAAATTCGTCGGCATCGGCGTCGAAGTCGGCATGGAAGACGGCTACATCAAAGTCGTCTCGCCGATCGAGGATTCGCCCGCCTTCAAGGCCGGCGTCAAGACCGGCGACCTGATCACCCGCATCGACGGCACGCCGATCAAGGGCATGTCGCTGGACGAAAGCGTCAAGAAGATGCGCGGCGAGCCGCATTCCAAGGTCACCGTCACCATCAGCCGCAAGGACGAGGACAAGCCCATCGTCCTGACCATCTCGCGCGAGGAGATCCGCGTGCAGAGCGTCAAGGCCAAGATGATCGAGCCGGGTTACGCCTGGCTGCGCATCTCGCAGTTCCAGGAGCCGACCGTCGAGGACATGGCCAGGAAGATCACCGCGCTGTACGCGCAAGACCCGCACATCAAGGGCCTGGTGCTGGACCTGCGCAACGATCCGGGCGGCGTGGTGCCGGGCGCGATCGGCGTGTCGGCCGCCTTCCTGCCCAAGGATGCGGTGATCGTCTCGACCAACGGCCAGCTGCTCGATTCCAAGCAAACCTTCTACGGCCGCAGCGAGTTCTATTCCGCGCGCCCCAAGAACGATCCGCTGGCCAAGCTGCCGGCCGCGCTCAAGGATGTGCCGATGGTGGTGCTGGTTAATGCCGGTTCGGCGTCGGCCTCCGAGATCGTCGCCGGCGCGCTGCAGGACTACAAACGCGCCACCATCATGGGCACGCAAACGTTCGGCAAGGGCTCGGTGCAGACGCTGCGCCAGCTGACCGCCGACACCGCCGTCAAGCTGACCACGGCGCGCTACTACACGCCGCACAACCGTTCGATCCAGGCGCGCGGCATCGTGCCGGACCTGATGGTCGACGAAACCGCCGACGGCGACGGCTTGAACAGCCTGCGCGTACGCGAAGCCGACCTGCAAAAACACCTGAACAACGACAAGGACCCGGAAGGCGATGGCGCCGCGAAGAAAGCCCTGAGCGCGCAGCGCGACGAGCTGGAGGAGGGGCAGGGCGCGGTCGCGCTGGCGAAGAAAGCCAAGCCGGTGGAATTCGGCTCCAAGGACGACTTCCAGCTGGCGCAGGCGATCAACCACTTCAAGGGCTTGCCGGTCAAGCTGTCGAAAGTGGAAGCGGCGCCCGCCGCCGGCGGTGAAGTCGGCGAGATCAAGTCGGACAGCAAGTCCGAGGCCAAGCCAGCCGCCAAGCCGGCCGTCAAGTCCGAAACCAAGCCCAAGGCCAGCGAAAAAAAGCCGGCCTTGAAACAGCCAGGCACTTTACCCATTACCCAATAACGACGGGCGCGCTGCCGGTCTGAGACGATGAACGACTCGCAACTGCTGCGCTATTCGCGCCATATCCTGCTCGACGAAATCGGCATCGAAGGCCAGCAAAAGCTGCTGGCCGCGCATGCGCTGGTGATCGGCGCCGGCGGCCTCGGTTCGCCGGCCGCCATGTACCTGGCCTCGGCCGGCGTCGGCCACATCACGCTGGTCGACAACGACACCGTCGACCTCACCAACCTGCAACGCCAGATCGCCCACACCACGGAGCGGGTCGGCCAGTCCAAGGCCGAATCGGCGCGCATCACGCTGGCGCAGATCAATCCGGAAATCACCATCACCGCGCTGAACGAACGCGTCGACGACGCCCGCCTGACCGAGCTGGTGGCGCAGGCCGACGTGGTGCTCGACTGCACCGATAACTTCGCCACCCGCCACGCCGTCAACCGCGCCTGCGTCGCGCTGGACAAGCCGCTGGTGTCGGGCGCGGTGATACGCTTCGACGGCCAGGTCAGCGTGTTCGATCCGCGCGGTGGCGCGCAGCCCTGCTATTCCTGCCTGTTCCCGCAGGACCAGCAGTTTGAGGATGTAGCCTGTTCCACCATGGGCGTGTTCGCGCCGCTGGTGGGCGTGGTCGGCGCCATGCAGGCGGCGGAAGCGCTCAAGCTGGTGATGGGCGTGGGCGCCTCGCTGGCCGGGCGCCTGTTGATGTTGGACGGTCTGCACATGGAGTGGACCAGCATAGGTGTGGGGCGCAACGGCGATTGCCCGGTCTGCGCAAAAAAATAACACTAACCGAAGGAGACTTACCTTGTTGATGAAACGACTCGCTGTATTGCCGCTGGCGTTGGCCGCGGCCTTCGCCGCACAGGCAGCCACCAGCACCAAGTACCTGATCATCTCGGAAAGCGGCAAGCAAATCGGCGAACAAGCCGTCGAGCGCCAGGACGACGGCCTGACCAAAGTACGTTTCATCTTCAAGAACAACGGCCGCGGCCCGGAACTGGCGGAACAATTCCGCATGGGCGCCGACGGCGTGATGACCGAATACAGCGTCAAGGGCAACTCCACCTTCGGCGCGGTGGTCGACGAGCGCTTCGAGCGCAAGGGCGACCAGGCCGAGTGGAAGTCCACCTCGGAACAGGGCAAGAAGGCCGTCAGCGGCCCGGCCGGCTACCTGCCGCTGAACGGCTCCTTCGAAACCGTCTCGGCCTACATCACCGCGCTGGACGCCGCGCCCGGACATAAAATGGCCCTGCTGCCATCGGGTACGCTGTCGCAGACCGTGCTCGATACGCTGGAAGTCAACAGCGACAACGGCCAGAAACAAACCGTGCAGCTGCTGGCGCAAACCGGCGTCGGCCTGTCGCCGTCGTTTTACTGGGCCACCACTGGCGCCAAGCCACGTTTGTTCGGCGTGATCATCCCCGGCTTCGCCAACATGCTGGAAGAGGGCTGGCAGGGCGCCGCGCCAGCGCTGGCCGCGCGCCAGAAGCAGGCCGAGAGCAAGATGCTGGAAGACCTGGCCGCCAAGCTGCAACACCCGCTGACCGGCCTGACCCTGGTGCGCAACGCCCGCGTGTTCGACAGCGACAAAGCCACCGTCGGCGCGCCATCCGACATCTATGTGCTGCGCGGCCGCATCACCGCCGTGCTGCCGGCCGGCTCGCCGGTGCGCGGCGCCGACAACACCATCGACGCCGGCGGCCGCATCGTGCTGCCCGGCCTGTTCGACATGCACGGCCACGTCGACCGCTGGTCCGGCGCGCTCAATATGTCCACCGGCGTGACCAGCGTGCGCGACATGGGCAACGACAACAAGCAGCTGCAGGCGATGCTGGACGAAACCGCCGCCGGCAAGTTGCTGGCGCCGCAGGTGGTGCCGGCCGGCTTCCTGGAAGGCGAGAGCCCGTTCAGCGCCATGAACGGCTTCACCATCAAGGACCTGCCGGGCGCGAAGGACGCGATCGACTGGTACGCGGAGCACGGCTACCCGCAGCTGAAGATCTACAACTCCTTCCCGAAAGCCATCCTGAAGGACACCGTGGCCTACGCCCACAGCCGCGGCATGCGCGTCTCCGGCCACATCCCGGCCGGCCTGCGCGCGCAGGAAGCGCTGGACGCCGGCTACGACGAGATCCAGCACATCAACCAGGTGCTGCTGAACTTCCTGGTCAAGCCGGACACCGAAACCCGCAACCTGAACCGCTTCCTGCTGCCGGCCGAGAAAGTCGCCGGCATGGATTTCAACAGCAAGCCGTTCAAGGACTTCGTCGCCGGCCTGGTGAAGAAGCAGATTTCGATCGACCCGACCCTGTCGGCGTTCGCCTTCATCCAGCAGAAGGATGGCGACGTCAATGAACCGTACCGCGCCTTCGCCGCCAACATGCCGCCGGACGTGGCGCGCGGCTTCGCGGTCGGCGCCATGAAGATCGAGGGCGACGCCGCCCTCAAGCGCTACCAGCAGTCCTACGCCAAGATGGTGGAATTCGTCGGCATCATGTACAAGGCCGGCGTGCCCATCGTCGCCGGCACCGACGACATTCCCGGCTTCACGCTGCATTCGGAGCTGGCGCTGCTGGTCAAGGCCGGCCTGACGCCGGCCCAGGCCTTGCAGGTGGCCACCCGCAACGGCGCCCGCTACACCCGCACCAGCAACGACCGTGGCAGCATCGCCGCCGGCAAGCTGGCCGACCTGGTGCTGGTGGACGGCGATCCGACCAAGGATATCGCCGACATCCGCAAGGTGGCGGCGGTGATCACGCGCGGCTATGTCATCTATCCGCAGGAGATCGACGCTGCGCTGGGCGTCGCGCCGTTCGTCAAGGAGGCACCGCAGCTTGCGAAAAGCGCCGCCGTGGCCGATGCCACCGGCGGCGGCAACGACGGCGCGCGCCGCCGCATCGACGCCACCGCTCACAAGCATGACTAGGTAAATTACGGTAAATCCGCCCGCCGTCGTTCCCGCGTAAGCGGGAACCCATAGGTAGCAGCCGCGGCCGCTCAGCATGGATTCCCGCCTTCGCGGGAATGACGGCACGGGTTGTCGTTAAGCCCCAATTAAGCCTGCCGGCGCAAAACTCGTTTTAGGGTGCCGCTGGCGCCGATTCAGCCTTATACTCTGCAATCATTTTAATTTGTCATCGAATATGAAAAAACTCTCCATGCCACGTCGTGCCGCCTCGCGCGGTTTTACGCTGATCGAAATCATGGTGGTGGTGGTCATCATGGGCGTGCTGGCGGCGCTGGTCGTGCCCAAGCTGCTGAGCCGCACCGGCGAGTCCAAAGTGGCCGCCGCCAAGGTCGATATCGCCACCGTCATGCAGGCGCTCAAGCTGTACAAGCTGGACAACCAGCGCTATCCGAGCACCGAGCAAGGCCTGCAGGCGCTGCTGACCAAGCCGACCGCCGGCCCGGCCGCCAACGGCTGGAAAGCCGGCGGCTACCTGGAAAAAATGCCGAAAGACCCGTGGGGCAACCCATACCAGTTCCTGTCGCCGGGCATCAAGGGCGAGGTCGACGTGTTCTCCTACGGCGCCGACGGCGCGCCGGGCGGCACCGGCGACGATGCCGACATCGGCTCCTGGGATAACTGATCGCAGGGGGATCACGGCTTATGCGCGCCGCCCGCCAGCGTGGTTTCACGCTGATCGAACTGCTGGTGGTGATGGTCATCCTGGGCGTCACGCTGGGACTGGTGTCGCTCAATGCGCTGCCGGGCCAGAAGCAATCGCTGCGTGAAGACGCGCAGCGCGTGGCGCTGCTGCTGCAACTGGCGCGCGACGAGGCCATCGTGCGCAACCGCCAGATCGCCTTTGAGGCGGGATCGGACGGCTACCGCTTCCTGATCCGCAACGACAAGCAATGGACCGTGGCGGTGCAGGACGACCTGCTGCGCGAGCGCGAATTCAAGCACGCCCCGATTACGCTGATGCTCGACCCGCCGCCCAGCGTCGCCGACGCCAGCCTGCGCATCGTCTTCGGCCGCGAGCCGGTCGACAAACCCTTCGTGCTGACCCTCAGCGCCGGCGATGCCAGCATCGCCGTCCGCGCCGACGGCATCGGCCATTTCACGGTGGACTAGATGCGCCTTCCTCGACAACGCGGCTTTACCCTGCTGGAAGTGCTGGTGGCGCTGGTGATCGTCGGCACCGCGCTGGGCGCCTCGCTGCGCGCGGTCGGCAGCCTGACCGCCAACAGCGACGGCCTGCGCAGCGCCATGATGGCCACCTGGTCGGCCGAGAACCGGCTGGTGCAGCTGCGCCTGACGCGCCAGTTCCCGGCGGTCGGCAAACAGACCTTTGAATGCCCGCAGGGCGACATGAAGCTGATGTGCCAGGAGGAAGTGATCGCCAGCCCGAATCCGCGCTTCCGCCGGGTCGAGGTCAGCGTCTACGACCAGGCCGCGCCGGACCGGCGCATCATCAAGCTGGTCCAACTGGTATTGAACCAATGACGCCGCCACTGCGCCGCGCGCGCGGCTTCACGCTGATCGAACTGCTGGTGGCGATTTCGATCCTCGCCATCGTCGCGGTGCTGGGCTGGCGCGGGCTGGACGGCATCATCCGCTCGCGCAGCGCGCTGACCGCGCAGATGGAGCAGACGCGCGGCCTGCAACTGACCTTCGCCCAGCTGCAAAGCGATTGCGCCAACCTGGCGCCGCAGTCGCTGATCGGCACGCGCCCCGTCCTGAGCGCGCAAGACGGCCGCATCACGCTGGTGCGGCTGGCGCTGGCCGAGAACGAGGCCACGCGGGTGGAAGTGGTGTCCTATCGTGTACGCGACGGCATGCTGACGCGGCGCGAATCGGCCGGCACGCGCGACCTGGCGCAGCTGGACGCATTGTGGCAGGCGGCCAACAGCGACATCGACCCGGCCACCAGCGTGGCGCTGAAATCGGGCGTGCAGCGCATGGCGATGCGCTTCTGGGCCACGCAGGGCTGGGTGCAGGCGGCGGGAGCGATGCCGACGCCGGCCGCCGGCGCGCCGAGCGGCCTGGAAGTGTCGATGGTGCTGGACGACCAGGAAGTGCCGTTGACCAAATCCTTCCTGCTGGGGGCGCTGTGAAGCTGCGGCGCCAGCGCGGCGTGGCCGTCATCACGGCGTTGTTGTTGACGACGCTGGCGGTGACCATCGTCGCCAGCCTGTTCTGGCAGCAGCAGGTGCAGGTGCGTTCGATGGAGAACCAGCGCTTGCAACTGCAAACGCGCTGGATCGTGCGCGGCGCGCTGGACCTGAGCCGGCTGGTGCTGTACCAGGATTTCCTGGATTCGCAATTGGTCACGCAGGCGGGCGGCATCTGGGCCACGCCGCTGGAAGAGACGCGGCTGGACGACTACATCGAACGTGAGCGCGCCGAGGCGGAAAATTTCAACGCCACCCTGTCCGGCAAGATGATCGACGCGCAGTCGCGTTACAATCTTGCTAATTTGGCCCAGAACCGTCAGCCTCAGGGCGATCAGATGGATGTGTTCGCGCGCCTGCTGACCAATCTGAAGCTTGATCCGTCGCTGGCGAAGGCGGTGGCCACCCAGGTGGCAAGCGCGCAGACGGCGGCGCCGCAGTTGGGACAGCAAGGACAGGGACAAGGATCGTCGAGCCAGCAATCGACACAGGCCACTGGCCCACAGCCGATTGACTTGCTGCGGGTGGAGGATTTACTGGCGGTGAGCGGTTTTACGCCGCAGACAATAGAGCGTCTGCGCGACTTCGTCGTCATCCTGCCGGTGCGGAATACTGAGTTGAACGTCAACACCGTGTCTGCCGAACTGTTGTCGGCGATGTACGAGCAGTTGTCGCTGTCGGAGGCTGCGGCCATGGTGAATGCGCGGCAACGCAGCTATTATCGCGACAAGCAGACTTTCGATGCAGTGTCGCAGGTGGCAGGCAAGAAACCCAAGGTGCCGTACGACGTCAAGAGCAGCTACTTCCTGGCCTACAGCCGGGTGAGGCTGGACCGGGCGGCGCTGGATACGCAGGCGCTGATGGTGCGGGCGCCGAACGGCATCACGACAGTGGCATGGATACGGGAAAACTAGAACAGCTATGAACGACAGCGTGAACGAAAGCGAGACCCTTTGACTACACTACTTATCCGCTATCCGGCCAAGGCCAGCGTCGACAGCGGCGCGGCCCAGACCTGCCCGTTCGCGCTGGTGGGCGACGGCGGCAATCTGTTGCAACAGGGCGCTTCGCCGCTGGGCAACCTGTCGGACCTGGTGGCGTCGGCGCGCCGCGTGGTGCTGCTGCTGGCCGCCACCGACGTCACGCTGCTGCGCGTGGTGGCGCCCCCCCTGTCCGCCGCGCGCCTGAAGGCCGCGCTGCCGGCGCTGGTGGAAGAACAGGTGCTGGGCGATCCGGCCGACTGCGTGCTGGCGGCCGGCGCCGCCGACGCCGAGGGCGGCCGCACGGTGGCCGTGGTCCAGCGCAGCTGGATCGAAGTACTGGTCAAGGCGCTGATGGCGCAGGGCGCGCACAACGTCTCGGTGTTGCCGGCGCAACTGTGCCTGCCGTTCCAGCCGGGCTCCGTCTCGGCCGCGCTGAGCACCGGCGACGCCGGTTTCGAACTGATACTGCGCCAGTCGCAGACCATGGGCATGGGCCTGACCTTGCCGGCGCAGCCGCAAGCCGCGCTGCAAACCTTGCGCGCGATGGCGGGCGACGAGCCGGTCACGCTGTACCTGTCGGCGGCGCAGATGGCGCAGTTCGCGCCGCTGGTGGCCAGCGACGACGCCGGCCACGGTGTTGGCCATGGTCTTGGTCACGGCGTCACGCTGCTGGAAGACCACTGGGCGCACTGGGTGGCCGCCTCCCGCTCGGCGGGGCTGGACCTGGCGCCGGCGCTGGGCGCCAGCGGCACGTCGGCGCGCCAGTGGCAGCGCTGGCGCTGGCCGCTGCGCATCGCCGCGCTGGCGCTGCTGGTCAACGTGGTGGGCCTGAACGTCGAATGGCTGCGCCTCAAGCGCGAGGCCGAAGCCGTCAGCCTGTCTATGCTGCAAACCTTCAAGGCCGCCTATCCGAAAGAGCTGGTGATACTCGACCCGGCAGCGCAGATGCGCAAGAACATCGCGCTGGCCAAGGCCGACGGCGGCCAGCCGGCCGCCGATGAATTCACCGCGCTGAGCGCAGCCCTGGGCGAAGCGCTGGGCGCGTTGCCGCGCAAGGACATCATCGCCACGCTGGAATACCGCGAGCGCGCCCTGCAAATGAAGGTGAAACCCAACACCGTCGATACCGGCACGCTGGCGCAGCTGCGCTCCGCGCTGGCGGCGCGCAAGCTGGAGCTGTCGGAAGACCGTCCGGGCACCTGGCAAATACGTCCGCTGAGCGGCACGGGCGGAGGAAAATCATGAGCAAGCTGACACTGACGATACAAGAGTACCGCGGCCGCGCGTCGGCCTTCTGGAGCGAACGCACCGAGCAGGAACGCAAGTTCCTCGGCATCGGCGGCGCCGTGCTGGGACTGGCGCTGTTTTATTCGCTGCTGGTCGCGCCCGCGCTGGAGGGCGGCGCCAAGTTGCGCAAGGCGCTGCCCGAGCTGCGCCAGCAGGCCGCCGAGCTGCAGGCGCTGGCGCTGGAAGCGGCCGCGCTGCGCGGCCAGAACACCATCGCCCCGGCGCCGATGACGCGCGAGATGCTCAACACCGGACTCGCGGCGCGCGGCCTGGCCACGCAATCGGTGTCCGTCACCGGCGAATACGCCAAGGTCCAGATGAGCGGCGTGTCCTTCCCGGCCTTGATCGCCTGGCTGGACGCGATCCGCACCGAAAGCCGCATCGCCGTCTCGGAGGCGAACATCAGCGCGCAGGACACCGCCGGCATGGTCAACGCCACGCTGACGCTGCGCCAGAATGCGGGCGGGCGATGATGCAAAAAGGTTGTCCATGAAGCGCGCCGTGCTATGGTTGCTGACCATCGCGCTGAGCGTGGCGGCGACGCTGGCGGTGTTCTTCCCGGCCGCCTGGCTGGGCTCCCTGGTGGAGTCGCGCACGGGAGGCCGTTTGACGCTGGGGGACGCGCAGGGTACGCTGTGGCGCGGTTCGGCCTTTATCGGCGGCGCGGCCAGCGGCAACAGCCCGGTCACGCCGCTGCTGCCGGGCCGCTTCAGCTGGAAGATTTCGCCGCTGGCGCTGGTCGGCATGGTCGACCTGCAATTGGAAAACAGCGAGGCGCTGGCGCAGCCGCTGACCTTCAAGGGCAGCTGGTCGCACTGGCAGCTCAGTCCATCGGCGCTGCTGCTGCCGGCCGAAGGCCTGGCCGGCCTGGGCGCGCCGCTGAACACCGTGGCGCCCAGCGGCACCATGCGGCTGTCGTGGACCGCGCTGGAGCTGGCGCTGGCCGAGCGCCAGGTCTCGATCAACGGCCGCACCACGCTGGAGATGACGGACATGGCCTCGCGGCTGTCGTCGGTGCGCCCGCTGGGCAGCTACGCGCTGGCGCTGGACTGGCATGGGCAGTCGGCGGGATTGACGCTCAATTCCGTCAAGGGGCCGCTGTTGTTGAGCGGTTCCGGCAACCTGAATAACGGCCGCCTGCAGTTTTCCGGGCAGGCCGAGGCAGCAAAAGGATTTGAAGAGCAGTTGGCCAATCTGTTGAATCTGCTGGGCCAGCGCAAACCGAATAGTGACCGCAACATCATCGCTTTAGAGTTCCACTAAGTTCAGATAAAAGTTCAGACAATGAAAAAACAGTCCGTGAGCAAATCCAATCTTCCCGCGCTGCGCCGCCTGAGCGCGGGCGCGATGCTGTGCTGTGCGACCAGCGTCGCGCCGGTCGTGACGCCGTTGCTGGCGCTGCTGCCGCTGGCCGCGCACGCCGCGGCCGACGACGCCGCGCTGAACTTTGTCGGCGCCGACATCGAGTCGGTGATCAAGGCGGTCGGCCACTACACCAACATCACCTTCGTGATCGACCCGCGCGTCAAGGGCACGCTGACGGTGGTGTCGGAAAAGCCGGTCACCAAGTCGCAGGCCTTCGGTTTGCTCACTTCCGCGCTGCGCCTGCAAGGCTATGCGGTGGTCAGCGGCGACGGCTACGCCAAGGTGGTGCCGGAGGCGGACGCCAAGCTGCAGGCGGGTCCGACCCAGGTCGGCGCCGGCCAGGCCACGGCCAAGGGCGACCAGGTGGTCAGCCAGATCTTCCATCTGAATTACGAGTCGGCGGCCAACGTGGTGACGGTGCTGCGTCCGCTGATCTCGCCGAACAACACCATCAACGCCAACCCGGGTAACAACACCGTGGTGGTGACCGACTACGCCGACAACGTCAAGCGCCTGGCCAAGATCGTCGCCGCGCTGGACGCGCCGGCCGTCGCCGACCTCGATGTGATCCCGGTGCGCTACGCCATCGCCAGCGACCTGGCGGCCATGGTCAACAAACTGATGGACAGCGGCTCCGGCGCCGGCGACGCGGGCAAGGTCAGCGTGCTGGCCGATCCGCGCACCAATTCGCTGATCCTGCGCGCGCCGTCGGCGGCCCGCTCCAACCTGGCCAAGTCGCTGATCGCCAAGCTCGATCAGCCTACCCAGGAACTGGGCAACGTCCACGTGGTCTACCTGAAGAACGCCGAAGCGGCCAAGCTGGCGCAAACCTTGCGCTCGGTGGTGTCGGGCGACACCTCGGCGGCCAACGCCACCGGCGTCGGCGGCACCGGCCAGACCGGCCAGGGCCAGGGCCAAAACCAGGGCGGCCAAAGCAGCAACACCGGTGGCGGCATCGGCGGCAGCAGCACCGGCAACAGCGGCGGCCCGTCCAATCCACTGCTGACCGGCTCCGGCCAGCAGCAGCAGGGCGGCGGCGGCACGGCCGGCTACATCCAGGCCGATTCCACCACCAACACCCTGATCATCACCGCGCCGGAATCGGTGTACCGCAACCTGCGCGCCGTGATCGACCAGCTGGACGTGCGCCGCGCGCAGGTCTACATCGAATCGCTGATCGTCGAAGTCTCGTCCGACAAGGCCTCCGAATTCGGCGTGCAGTGGGTCGGCGCGACCGGCAACGAGAACAGCACCTACCGTGTCGGCGGACTGCAGTCGTATTCGACCGGCGGCAACAACATCGGCACGCTGGCCACTTCGCTGCTCAACAAGGGCACCAGCACCACGACCACCGCGCCGACGCTGCCGGGCGCCGGCCTGACCATCGGCGTGTTCAAGCAGGTCGCCGGCGGCCTTGGCCTGGGCGCGCTGGCGCGCTCGCTGGAATCGGACGGCAACGCCAACGTGCTGTCGACGCCTAACATGATCACGCTCGACAACGAGCTGGCCACCATCTCGGTCGGCCAGAACGTGCCGGTGCTGACCGGCCAGTTCACCACCACTTCCGGCACCAACAACAATCCGTTCCAGACCATCGACCGCAAGGAAGTGGGCCTGACGCTGAAAGTGCGTCCGCAGATTTCCGAAGGCGGCACGGTCAAGCTGGCGATTTATCACGAGACCTCCAGCGTCGACAAGACCACGCTGACGGCGGCCGCCGGCATCACCATCAACAAGCGCGTGATCGAGAACAACGTCATCGCCGACGACGGCCAGATCATCGTGCTGGGCGGCCTGATCGAAGACACCGAAGGCGATGGCGTGGACAAGGTGCGCGGCCTGGGCGATATTCCGGTGCTGGGCAATCTGTTCAAGTTCCAGACCCGCACCCGCAAGAAGACCAACCTGATGGTGTTCCTGCGCCCCGTGGTGATCCGCAACAAGGAGCAGAGCACCTCGTTGGCGACCGACCGCTACGACTACATGCGCGGCCAGCAGGAAGCGATCCAGCCGCCGGAGAGCATCCTGGTCAAGGACCTGGGCCAGCCTATGCTGCCTGCCCTGAAAGACGGCGCGCCGCTGGGCGGCACGTTGGTGCGTCCGCTGCCTTCCGCGCCGACACCGGTGCGCGAACCTGGCGCCGGCGAACCAAACAAGCAGAAGTAATATGAGCAATCTCCTACCCTACGCTTTCGCCCGCGATTTCGTGGTGCTGGCGCAGCAGAGCGACCAAGCCGAACATACGGTGGACGTGCTGGTCTGCGGCGCCACCGCGCCGGCGGCCATCGCCGAAGTGTCGCGCCGTTTCGGCCGCATCCAGCTGAAAAGCATGCCGCGCGCCGACCTGGAAATCGCCATCGCCGCGGCCTACGCCAGCTCGGGCGGCAACGCCTCGATGGTGGCCGAGGAATTCGACGCCGACCTCGACCTGACCAAGCTGCTGCAGGACGTGCCGGCCATCGAAGACCTGCTGGAATCGTCCGACGACGCGCCGGTGATCCGCATGATCAACGCGCTGCTGACGCAGGCGCTGCGCGACAGCGCGTCGGACATCCACATCGAGCCGTTCGAGCAGACCTCGGTGGTGCGCTTCCGCGTCGACGGTTCGCTGCGCGACGTGGTCCGTCCGCGCAAGGCCATCCACGGCTCGCTGATCTCGCGCATCAAGATCATGGCGCAGCTGGACATCGCCGAAAAACGCCTGCCGCAGGACGGCCGCATCACGCTGCGCATCGGCGGCAAGCCGGTCGACGTGCGCGTCTCGACGCTGCCGACCGGCCACGGCGAGCGCGCGGTGCTGCGTTTGCTGGACAAGGAGGCGGGCCGGCTGGACCTGAACCACCTGGGCATGAGCGAGACCATGCTGCCGGAGTTCGACGCGCTGATCAACCAGCCGCACGGCATCGTGCTGGTGACCGGGCCTACCGGCTCGGGCAAGACCACCACCTTGTACGCCGCGCTGTCGCTGCTGAACGCGGCCACCACCAACATCATGACGGTGGAAGACCCGATCGAGTACGACTTGAACGGCGTCGGCCAGACCCAGGTCAACCCGCGCATCGACATGACCTTCGCCAAGGCGCTGCGCGCCATCCTGCGCCAGGATCCGGACGTGATCATGATCGGCGAGATCCGCGACCTGGAAACGGCGCAGATCGCGGTGCAGGCTTCGCTGACCGGCCACCTGGTGCTGGCGACCCTGCACACCAACGACGCGGCCGCGGCCGTTACGCGACTGCTGGACATGGGCATCGAGCCGTTCCTGCTGTCGTCGTCGCTGCTGGGCGTGCTGGCGCAGCGGCTGGTGCGCAAACTGTGCGGCAGCTGCAAGACCTACGACGGCCAGCAGTGGCACGCGGTCGGCTGCGAGCATTGCGGCCATACCGGCTACCAGGGCCGGGTCGGCGTGTACGAATTCCTGCAGACGACGGAGCAGATCCGCGCGCAGATCCACAACCGCGCTTCCGAGGCAGAGGTCAAGGCGGCGGCGGTGGCGGGCGGCATGCAGACCATGCGCGAGGACGGCGAGCGTTGGCTGGCCGCCGGCGTGACCACGCAGGCCGAATTGCTGCGCGTGACCAAAGACTAGGCGACCGAAGATGCCCGCATTCCGTTATGAAGCCGTCGATGCCGGCGGCGCCACCAAGAAGGGCGTGCTCAATGCCGACAGCGCGCGTTCGGCCCGTTCCGAGCTGCGCACGCAAGGCCTGGTGCCGCTGAAGGTGGACGCCATCGCCGCGCAGGTCGACGCCGCCGGCGTGACCAAGAACCGCGGCTTCGGCGAGCGTTTGTCGGCCACCGAGCTGGCGCTGTTCACGCGCCAGCTGGCCAGCCTGCTGGAAGCGGGGCTGCCGCTGGAGCAGGCCTTCACCGCCTTGCTGGAGCAGGCCGAACGTCCCTACATGCGCGACCTGATCGCCTCGATCCGCTCCGAAGTGATCGGCGGCGCCTCGCTGTCCGATGTGCTGGGACGGCATCCGCGCGACTTCGCCGAGATCTACCGCGCGCTGGTCGCCTCCGGTGAGCAGATCGGCCAGCTGTCGCGCGTGCTGTCGCGCCTTGCCGACTACATCGAGCGCCGCAATGCGCTGATCCAGAAGGTGAAGCTGGCCTTCACCTATCCGGCCATCGTGACGGTGGTGGCGTTTTCCATCGTGATCTTCCTGCTGACCTACGTGGTGCCGCAGATCGTCTCGGTGTTCGCCAACACCAAGCAGAAGCTGCCCATCCTGACCGTCATCATGCTGGCGGTGTCGGACTTCGTGCGCAGCTACGGCATCGTGGTGGCGATCCTGCTGGTGGGCGCCTGGTTCATGTGGCGCCGGGCCTTGCAGAATCCCGCGCTGAAGCGGCGCTGGCACACCTGGCTGCTGACCGCGCCGCTGTACGGCAAGTTCGAACGCAGCCTGAACACGGCGCGCTTCGCCAGCACGCTGGCGATCACCACCGGTTCCGGCGTGCCCATCCTGCGCGCGCTGGAGACCAGCCGCGATACGCTGTCCAACGTCGCCATGCAGGAGCTGGTGGACGAGGCCAGCGACGCCGTGCGCGAGGGCGTGAGCCTGGCGCGTTCGCTGTCGGCGCAAAAGCATTTTCCGCCGATGCTGATCCACATGATACGCGCCGGCGAAATCACCGGCGAGCTGCCGGCCATGCTGGACCGCGCCGCCGCCGCGCAGGAAGCCGACCTGGAACGCCGCACGCTGACCATCGCCGGCCTGCTGGAACCGGCGCTGATCCTGGCGATGGGCGTGGTGGTGCTGCTGATCGTGCTGGCGGTCCTGATGCCTATCATCGAAATTAATCAGCTGGTACGCTGAGGAAGCAAAGAGAACCATGAAGCGTTTGCCATTATTCGTTACCGTCCTTGCCGTGGTGCTGTTGTCGGCGTCGCTGGCCTACTGGGGCCTGCAGTTGTTCAAGCCGCAGCAGCGCGCCATCGCCGCGCCGCCGCAGCAGGTCGCCGCGCCCTTGAACATCGAAGCCGCCAAGGGCCTGTTCGGCGGCCAGATCACCGTCGCCGCCGTCAGCAACTACCAGCTCAAGGGCGTGATCGCCGCGCGCAATGGTGGCAGCGACAGCGCCGCCATCATCGTGGTCGACGGCCAGCCGCCGCTGGCGCTGGGCGTGGGCCGCGAAGTGGTACCCGGCGTGACGGTCAAGGAAGTCCATCCGAAATACGTGATGCTGTCCGAAGGCGGCGCCCTCAAGCGCCTGGAGCTGGCCACCGATGCCGGCGCCGGTGCGGCCGGCGGCCAGCCGCCGCCGTCGCTGCTGCCCGGCCCGGGCCAGCAACCGTTGCCGCAGATCGCGCCGCCGACACCGCAAGCGCCGCCGCCGCAACAGCCGCCGCAGCCGCAGCCACCGCAGCGCTCCAGCGTTTCCGGCACCACTATCGGCCCCGTTCCCGGTTTCGACCGCACCCAATAGGCTATTCCCATGGTGATCTCCCGTGCCCTGGCCGCAGCTTTTTGCTGCGGCTTTTTCTTGGCGGCCGCCATAGTCGCGCCTGCCGCCGCGCAAACCGCGACCGGCGCCACCTCGGTCGCTCCCGACGCCTCCATCAAGCCGCGGCCGAAAGTCGCGCTGGTGCTGTCCGGCGGCGGCGCGCGCGGCTTCGCCCACATCGGCGTGCTGCGCGCCTTGCAGGAACTGCGGGTACCGGTGGACTTCGTGGTCGGCACCAGCATGGGCAGCGTGGTCGGCGGCGCCTACGCTGCCGGCAGCTCGGTCGAGCAGCTGGAGCAGCTGGTGCGCCGCACCGACTGGAACGCCGTGGTGGCCGACCGTCCGCCGCGCGACGAGTTGACATTCCGCCGCCGCGAGGAAGACTTGCTGCTGCCGTCGCGCATCGAGTTCGGCGCCAAGCTGGATGGGGTCTCGCTGCCGCCGGCCGCCGCCGGCAACGAGGCGCTGGAACTGGCGCTGACCCGCGTGCTGCCGCACGGCGCGCGCGACAAGCCGGTCAACCTGCTGCAACTGCCATTCCGCTCGGTCGCTTCCGACCTGGTGACGGGCGAGCTGGTGGAGCTGAACGACACGCCGCTGTTCCTGGCGATGCGCGCCTCGCTGGCGGTGCCGGGCGTGTTCGCGCCGGTGCGGGTCAACCAGCGGCTGCTGGTCGACGGTGGCCTGGTGCGCAACCTGCCGGTGGACGTGGCGCGCGACATGGGCGCCGACATCATCATCGCGGTCAACGTCGGCACGCCGCTGGCGCAGGAAAAGGAATTGATCAGCGCGGTCAGCGTGGCGCAGCAGATGCTGCAAATCCTGACCGAGCAGAATGTCCAGCGCTCGCTCAAGGAGCTGCGGCCCAACGACGTGCTGCTGGCGCCGGACCTGGGTGGCATCGGCTTCCTCGATTTCGCCCGCCACGACCGCGCCATGAAGGCCGGCGAGGCGGCGGTGCGGGCCATGAGCGCGCAGCTGGTCAAGCTGTCCCTGCCCGAGGCGCTGTACGCGTCGTATGAACTCAAGCGCCTGTCGGCGCCGGTGGGCATCGACCAGCCGGTGCGGCTGACCAAGCTGGAGGTGGCGCCGAGCGGGCGCATCAACCCGAAGGAGCTGGAAGTGCAGTCCGGCCTGCAGGTGGGGCAGATGGTCACCAGCGAGCAGGCGCAGGCGGCCGGCAACCAGCTGTTCGGGCGCGGCGACCTGGCGCGGGTGGAAACCGAAATCCACGACGACAAGGATGGCCGCAGCGTGCTGATCAAGCCGACCGAGGCCGACTGGGCGCGCAGCCGCCTGCGCGTGGGCCTGGAGCTGAGCAGCGATTTCTCGGAGAACAATGCGTTCGAGCTGAAGGTGATGCATGTGCTGTCGTCGCTGAACGACTGGGGCGCCGAGCTGCGCACCATCGGCCGGGTCGGCACCCAGCGCGCGCTGGGCGTGCAGTTCTGGCAGCCGCTGGGCGCGGGATCGCAATGGTATGTGGCGCCGGAGTTGCACTACAACTCGTCGGCCGTCGATATCTTCAGCCCGAGCGGATTCCGCCAGGCGCGCTATGCCTACAACAACCAGGGCGGCAGCTTGTCGCTGGGACGCCAGCTGGGCCATTGGGGCGATGTGCGCTACAGCGTGTCGCGCGAGAAGCAGGTGTATCACCAAAGCATACCGGAAGACCTGACCGAGGGCAGCGATATGCAGACCGTGCAGCAGCTGTCCTTCAATGTCGACAGCCTCGACACGGTGGCCTTTCCGACCCGCGGCACGCTGTTCTCGCTGGGCTGGCAGCGCCTGATGCACAGCGGCAGCGCCGGCGCCGTGCCGACCACCCAGGCGGTGCAGGGCTTGCAGGCCTTCCACGTGGACCGCTGGGCCGGCCATGTGTATGCGGAATGGTCGCGCAGCCAGGGTGGCGCTTCGTCGAACAACCTGGGCGGCTTCCTGCGCCTGTCCGGCTCGACGCCGCAATCCATCGTCGGCGACCGCACCTTGCTGGGGCGGGTGGTGATGGCGCGCAGCATAGGCGCGATGCCGGCCGCGCTGGGCGGCGACGTGCGGCTGGGCTTTTCGCTGGAGGCGGGCGGCGCGTATAGCCCGACCAGCCCGCTGCGCTGGGGCGCGCTGCACCAGGCCGCCAGCGGCTTCATCGCGGTCGATACGCGCTTCGGCCCGCTGTACCTGGGCGCCGGCACCACCAAGGGCGGCAACTCCAGCGCCTATTTGTTCCTCGGTCCTATCTGGTAGCCAGTTGTTGTTGACGGCGCGCGCCGCAGCGCGGTGAAGGCGGCGAATTCCCACGAGCGGAAGCCGACCAGCAGGGTGAAGCCGTCGCGCTCCTGCGGCGCCAGCTTGCGGTCGCCCTGGTGCAGCCGCGCCAGGTCGCCGGCCAGCTGCTGGATGCGGCCCACCAGTTCCTCGGCGCTGGGCAGCGACAGCCGCGCGGGCAAACACAGCAGCGTCTCGCCGGCGCCGTCGAAGCTGCCGCCGAAATAATCGGCCACCGCGTGCTCGCGGAAAAATTGCTGCACCGGCCCGTCCGGCAGCCAGCGGAAGGCGTTCGACACCCGCAGGCGGTAGCGGTTCAGCGGCTTCAGTTCAATCACGCCCAGCCGGTCCAGCTCGGCCAGCAGCAGGATGCATTCGGGTTCGGTCAGGTTGTAGGTTTCCAGCACCTGCTCCAGGGTCCAGTGGCCCAGGCAGCAGATCGCCATCAGCAGCAGGTGCGGCTGCGCCAGCAGCGATTTCTCCTGCGTCAGGGTCAGCGCGTCGGCCTGCGGCGTGGCGTCGGCCGCGCCGCGCAGCACGTCCTCCATCGCCACGCCCGCCGCCTTGCAGATTTGCGCCAGCCGCGACAGCGACATGTCCTGCTGGCCGAACATGCGCTTGACGCTGGACTCGCTCATGGCGATCCGTTCGGCCAGCATTTTGTAGGTGACGCCGGCGGCCCGCATCTGGGTCCGCAAGACTTGCAGCAGCAATTCCGGTGAGCTCATACCCTGCCTTGGTAAAAAAACAAAAGGTATCGTAACACGGTACTCGCCGGCGTGAAAAGCAGGGCTTGGAATAATCGGGTGGTACATCGTGCGGAAGTGGGGGACACTGCGGCACGCTGTCCCTCGCAGCAGGGATGGCACCGGATAACCCGAGAGCGGACGCCACTACCGGCGTCCGCTAACGGTTACTTTTCCTCCGGGTCCGGCTTCAGGCTGATCTTGGCCAGCAGGCGCTTGGCGGCCTGGCGGTCGGTCGCCACCGGCTTGGCATGCGGACCGGCGCCGCCGGCGCGCGCCTTGGCCGCCAGCGCCACCGGATTGCGCGGCGGCTTCTGCGACGGCTCGACCCGTATCGTCATTTTCTGCCGCGTCGACAGCGCCTTGTTGGCCATGATCCCGCCCCCTTACAACACGAAGTTAAAGCACATACCGCGACAGGTCTTCGTTGACCGCCAGCGCATCCAGCCGCGTGTTGACATAGGCCGCATCGATCGTGATGACCTTGCCGCTGTCGTCGCTGGCCGTGAAGGACAGTTCTTCCAGCAGCTTTTCCATCACCGTGTACAGCCGGCGGGCGCCGATGTTCTCGGTGCGCTCGTTGACCGAGTAGGCGATTTCCGCCAGCCGCGTGATGCCTTCCGGCGCGAACTCGATGGTGACGTTCTCGGTGGCCAGCAGCGCCTCGTACTGCTTGGTCAGGCAGGCGTCGGTGCTGGTCAGGATGCGTTCGAAATCGGCGATCGACAGCGACTCCAGCTCGACCCGGATCGGGAAGCGGCCCTGCAGCTCGGGGATCAGGTCCGACGGCTTGGCCAGGTGGAAGGCGCCCGAGGCGATGAACAGGATGTGGTCGGTCTTGATCATGCCGTACTTGGTGTTGACGGTCGTGCCTTCCACCAGCGGCAGCAGGTCGCGCTGCACGCCGGCGCGCGACACGTCGGCGCCGCCCACTTCCGAGCGCGAGGCGATCTTGTCGATCTCGTCGAGGAACACGATGCCGTTCTGCTCGACGTTCTGGATGGCCTTCTGCTTCATCTCGTCGTCGTTGACCAGCTTGGCGGCTTCCTCGTCGATCAGCACCTTCATCGCTTCCTTGATCTTGACCTTGCGCGCCTTCTTGCGGCTGCCGCCGATGCCGGAGAACATGGACTTGATCTGCTCGGTCATTTCCTCCATGCCGGGCGGGGCCATGATCTCCATCTGCGGGCCGTTCTCGGCCAGCTCGATCTCGATTTCCTTGTCGTCCAGCTCGCCTTGGCGCAAACGCTTGCGGAAGGTCTGGCGGGTAGTGTCGACTTCCTTCGGCGCATCCGACGGCGTGGCCTGGTGGAAGCCGAAGTCGCGCGCCGGCGGCAGCAGGATGTCGAGCACGCGGTCTTCGGCGGCATCCTCGGCGCGGGTGCGCACCTTGGCCATCTCGGCCGAGCGGGTCTGCTTGACGCCGATGTCGATCAGGTCGCGGATGATGGTGTCGACGTCGCGGCCGACATAGCCGACCTCGGTGAATTTGGTGGCTTCGATCTTGATGAAGGGCGCGTCGGCCAGCTTGGCCAGGCGGCGCGCGATCTCGGTCTTGCCGACGCCGGTGGGGCCTATCATCAGGATGTTTTTCGGCGTGATCTCGTGGCGCAGCGGCTCTTCCACCTGCTGACGGCGCCAGCGGTTGCGCAGCGCGATCGCCACGGCCTTCTTGGCGTTGCCCTGGCCGACCACATGTTTGTCGAGTTCGCCGACGATTTCCTTCGGTGTCATGTTCATACGGGGTCCAGTGTCTCGATGATGTGGTTCAGATTGGTGTAGATGCACAATTCGCCGGCGATGGTCAGTGACTTTTTGACGACTTCCGACGGCGACAGTTCCGTATTTTCCACCAGCGCCTTGGCCGCCGATTGCGCGTAGGTGCCGCCGGAGCCGATGGCGCCGATGCCATCTTCGGGCTCGAGCACATCGCCGTTGCCGGTGATCACCAAGGTCGATTCGCTGTCGGCCACCAGCAGCATCGCCTCCAGGCGGCGCAGCACGCGGTCGGTGCGCCAGTCCTTGGCCAGCTCGACCGAGGCGCGCAGCAGATTGCCCTGGTGTTTTTCCAGCTTGCCCTCGAAACGGTCGAGCAGGGTGAAGGCGTCGGCGGTGCCGCCGGCGAAGCCGACCAGCACCTTGCCCTGGTAGACCTTGCGCACCTTGCGGGCCGTGCCCTTCATGACGATGTTGCCCAGCGTGACCTGGCCGTCGCCGCCCAGCGCGACTTGCTTGCCGCGCCGTACGCACAGGATGGTGGTGCCGTGAAATTGTTCCATAGTGACCTCAAAGTAATGACGCAAACTGCTTCAAGACTGAAAAATGGGGCTGGATGTTGCAATTACAAGCGCTTCACCCCGCACTGCGTTGCACCCGGGGTCTGACCCCATGCTTGCGGGGTACTAATACTTGTGCGGGTAGATCCTGGCGATGTCGGCATAGCCCAGCAGGCGCAGCAGCGCCGTCACCAGGTGGTTGACGTCGCGGAATTCGATCTTCTTGCCCAGCTGGGCAAGGCTGGCGTGCAGCTGGTTGGCGCAGGCGTAGTCGATGCGCGTCAGGCGCGAGCAGTCGAACACCAGGGTCTGGTATAGCCCGGCATAGTGCTGGATCTGGCCGAGTAAAGGCCCGAGCTGGCCTTCCAGCAGCGGCGGCAGCATGAAGCGGTCCGGCGACGCCGACACGTGCTGGGCCGTGGCTGTGGCCACCTTGTGCGGCGCCGTGAACGACGGCGGCGACACTTCGAAAGTGACGCAGTAATCCATGCTGATTTCCTCGAATTGTTTTTCGCGGTTCAGCAGTTGCAGCAGCTCCAGCAGCAGCAGCCAAGGCGCCTCGGTGTCGTCGCGGCGGCCGATGGCGATGCCCTCGCGGATCAGCGCCGCCAGGCCGTCGGCGCCCACCAGGATCAGCTCGCGCTGCTGGGCTTGCAGCTTGCGCAGCGTGTCCAGCAGCAGCGCGCAGCCGTCCGCCTCGACCGCCGTCACGCGGCTGAACTCCAGCCGCAGCACCGGGCTGGCGGCGGCCGATTGCCGCAGCCGTTCCAGCTGCTCGGCGATATGCGGGTCGAGCACGCCGGCGAAGGCTTCGGTCGGCGTCAGGCCGGCCCAGTCGGGCGAGGAGGCGGCCAGCGCGGCCGGCGCGTTCCACGACGGCGGCGAGGTTTCGAAGGTGCTGGCGTAGTCGATCGACAGATTGTCGAAACGGTCGCGCTGGCCGCTGACCTGGTACAGGTCGAACAGCATCCACCAGACGGTGCGGTCGCCTGCGGCCTCGGCCAGGCTGGCGTTGAGCAGCTGCTCGGCCACGGCGCCCTGACCGTTGGCGTACAGGATGGCGATTTCTTCCACCACCGGCGCGGTCTCGGCGGCCACGGCCACTTGCGGCAGGTCGTCGTCGCGCAGCAGCAGGGTGGTGGGGATGTCGGCCAAGGCCTGGGTGTCGGGGCCGCCGTCGGCGTGGGTCGCGGCCTTGGGCCTGGCCGGTCGGGCGGCGCGCTGGCTGCCCCAGGCCGGTTCCGGCTCGTTGAAGATGTCGAAGGTCATCGCCGATTCGATGGCGTCGATCTTCATCGCGGTGGCGCGGGCGATCTCGCGCTGGCGCGCCTGCTGCAGCTGGCGTTCGGTTTCGCTGTTGGCGGCCAGCCGCGCCGCCTCGTCATCGTCGTTGCTCGACTGCGGGGCGGGTGCGGCGTCGGTCTTCTTGAAGATGGAGAACAGTCCCACGCTGATCCTCGTGTTTGCCGTAAAAAAAAGCACGCGGCTGCGTGCTTTTTTTAAAGTCCCAGCGAATTAATCGCCGTACAGTTTCTGCTTCAGTTCGCGGCGCTGCTGGGCTTCCAGCGACAGCGTGGCGGTCGGACGGGCGATCAGGCGTGGAATGCCGATCGGTTCGCCGGTTTCTTCGCACCAGCCGTAATCGCCGCCGTCGATGGTGACGATCGATTGCTGGACCTTTTTCAGCAGCTTGCGCTCGCGGTCGCGGGTGCGCAGCTCCAGCGCGTGTTCTTCTTCGATGGTGGCGCGGTCGGCCGGGTCCGGCACCAGCACGGTTTCGCGCAGGTGTTCGGTGGTTTCGCCGGCATTCTTCAACAATTCTTTTTCAAGCGCTTGCAGCTTGGCTTTGAAGAAGGCCAATTGCGCCGGATTCATATAATCCTTTTCATCCATCTTCAGAATTTCTTCTTCGGTCAGGATGCGGTCGGCGGCGGCGGGGGTCGATTTATTAGTTTTGGTGGTCATAACTTCGCTTACCTTCGATACGACAGAGTTTTCAATTAATCAGCCCGGAGTTTGTGGCTATTTAGCCATCCCCACAAAACCCGGATAGTTTATACCAGACATTGTTCTAAACCGCTAATAAAGATATCTTTCGGCAGATTTTTACCGATAAACACCATTTTGCTGCCTCGAACGTCGTTTTCTCCCCATTTGGCGCCCAGATCGCTGCCCATGATCTGGTGCACGCCCTGGAACACCACCTTGCGGTCGGCGTCTTTCATGAACAATACGCCTTTGTAGCGCAGCATGCGAGGACCGTAGACATTTACCAGGCCGCCAAGGAACTCGTCGAGCTTGGCGGTGTCGAACGGGCGTGTACTTTTGAACACAAACGCCGCGATATCGTCGCTGTGGTGGCCATGGTGGTGGTTGTGGCCGTGTTCCTCGTGGTGGCCGTGCTGGTGGTCATGCTTGTGATCATGATTATGGCCGCAGTGCTCGTCATGCACGTGGTCGTCGTCGTGGGCCTGGTCGGTTTCCAGGAAGTCCGGGTCCAGTTCCAGCTTGTCGTTCAGGTTGAAACCCTTCAGGTCCAGCACCTCGGACAGCGGGGCGCGGCCGAAATCGGCCGTGCTGATCGGCGCGCGCGGGTTGATGCGTTTGAGGCGGGCGGTCAGCGTGGCCACGTCCTCGGCGCTGACCAGGTCGGTCTTGGACAGCAGCAGCTTGTCGGCGAAACCGACCTGGCGCTGGGCTTCCTCGTGCTGGTCCAACTGGTCCATGGCGTGCCGGGCGTCCACCACGGTGACCACGGCGTCCAGCATGTAGTGAGTGCCCACTTCCTCGTCGACGAAGAAGGTCTGCGCCACCGGGCCGGGATTGGCCAGGCCGGTGGTCTCGATGACGACGCGGTCGAAATGCAGCTCGCCGGCCTCGCGCTTCTGCGCCAGCCCGCTCAGGGCGACGATCAGGTCGCCGCGCACGGTGCAGCAGATGCAGCCGTTGTTCATTTCCACGATCTGTTCGCCGCTGTCCTGCACCAGGATTTCGTTGTCGATGTTTTCCTGGCCAAACTCGTTTTCGATGACGGCGATGCGCATGCCGTGCTGTTCCTGCAGGATGCGGTTCAGCAGGGTGGTCTTGCCGGCGCCAAGGAAGCCGGTGAGGATGGTGGTCGGTATCAGTGCCATGGTGCTTGCCAGTCTGGTCTAGGGGGAAACCCCAGATGGGGATCAAATGCGGAAATGCAAGCAGCCGATTATGCCGGAATTTGGCCTGGGCTAGCAATTCGTCCGATTGAGCAACGTCAGTACGGATGCCGGCTATTTCACTTTGGCGCGCGGATGGGCCTTGTCGTAGACCTCGGCCAGGTGCTGGAAATCCAGCGCGGTGTAGACCTGGGTCGAGCTGATGCTGGAGTGGCCCAGCATTTCCTGCACCGCCCGCAGGTCGCCCGACGATTGCAGCACGTGCGAGGCGAACGAGTGGCGCAGCATGTGCGGGTGCACATGCACCGGCGCGCCCTGGGCCACGCCATGGGCCTGCAAACGCTGCTGTATCACCCGCGGCGACACCCGCGTGCCGCGCGTGCTGAGGAACAGGGCGTTGCCGCCATCCGAGGGCGCCGGCCGCACCGCGATCCAGGCCGCCAGCGCCTCCAGCGCGGCCGTGCCCACCGGCACCACGCGCTGCTTGTTGCCCTTGCCGGTGACGATGACCTCGCGGTTGTCCAGCGCTACCCAGCCCAGCGCGTCCTTGCCGGCGGCCAGGTCCAGCCCGGCCAGCTCGGACACCCGCAGGCCGCTGGAATACAACAGTTCGAACATGGCGCGGTTGCACAGCTCGGCCGCTGCCGGGGCCACGCCGGCGTGTGGCCGGGACGGCGCCACCAGCTGCACCGCGTCGTCCACCGACAGCGCGCGCGGCAGCGTGCGGGCGCGCTTGGGGGCGCGCACGCCCTGCACCGGGTTGGCCGCCAGCGCGGTCTGGCCGCCCAGCCAGTCGAAAAAGCCGCGCCAGCTGGACAGCTTGCGGGCGATCGAACGCGGATCGAGCGCGCGCGCGTGCAGCTTGGCGGTCAGGCGGCGGATGGTGAAGTGGTCGAGCTGCTGCCAGTCCTGGCCGGCGGACAGCCCGGCCAATTCCTGGAGATCGCGCGCATAGGCGCTGACGGTGTGCGGCGACAGCCGGCGCTGGTCGCGCAGCTGGGCCAGGTAAGCGTCGATCCAGGCCAGCTTGCTGTCTGGTTCGGCGCTCATGGCGGCGCTCAGGCCAGCAGCCAGGCCAGCGCGGTGCTGGTGATTTCGCCGATGTGGACCAGGAAATCGGTGGCCATCAGCGAGGTGAAGCGCGCCGGATCGGCCGAGCCCAAGATCAGCAGGCCGAAGGCGTTCTTGTTGCCCGGCTTGCGCAGCGGAATGATGACGGTGGAGGTGATGCCGGTGGCGTCCGGCAGCCAGCGCACCGCTTCGAAATCCTTGTTGGTGCCGCAGTACGGCGCCATCAGGCTGTTGGCGAAGATGCGCGCATCTTCCGACACGCCGTTGACGAACCATTCGCCGAGATAGTCCGGCGCGGTGTCCCAGATGCGCAGCGTGGCCTGCGGTACATCAAAACCGGACTTCAGGCCGCTGATCACGGCGTGTGGCATGGAACCCACATCTTCGGCTTCCAGCAGCACCTTGGTCCAGCGGTGGAATTTGTTGGCGATCGCTTCGTTTTCCGACGCCAGGCGCATGAGGTTGCTCATGCGCAATTCCAGCGCCTTGTACTTGTCGCGCATTACTTCCATCTGGCGCTCTTGCAGCGACACGGCGCGTCCCGTCAGCGGGCTGGCCAGTTTGATTTCTCCCAGCAATTCAGCATGCTCTTCGAAGAAATTCGGGTGTTCGGTCAGGTATTGCGCGACGAGGGTGTGATCCAGTGGGACAGTCATTGAGGTACTTTATTTGCGAGGTTGGAAAGGCACTTCATTCTAAACGAAAAAAAACGGACATGGTTGCCCATGCCCGTCATTCCCCAACCCAAGCGCCGGCAGTTCTTGCCGACTGCGCGGCTTAGAAGTTGTGGTGGATACCGAGGCTGTAGAAATTCAGCGTGGTAGCTGCCTTCTTGTTCGAGGCATCAACATACAGATAGGTACGGGCCGACAGGTTGTAGTCGTAGCCGATCGACGCCTGCTTGGTCTTCACCAGCGCTGGGTTGTTCAGGCTGTTGTCCGGGGTCTTCTGGCCGTAGCCGAAGCGCACCATGCCGGCGCCGACGGTGTAGTTGGCGCCCAGGATCCAGGCCTTGGTCTTAGGATTGATCAGGGTGCTGCTGGCCTGATCCTGCTTCTGGTAGGAAGCCATCAGTTTCAGGTCGTTGACCGGTTTGAACGAGGCGCCGATCGACCACAGTTTGGTTTCGATGGCGTTTTTCTCGTAGGCGGCGTAAGCGGCGAACGGGCCGTTGGCGGCGGTGGCGCTCAGCGAGTAAGGCGTGGTCAGCGGGGCTGCGTTGGCCGCGAATTGCGGTGCGGCGGCGGTGCCTTTGCCGATGATGGCTGGGCTGTTGTTGGCTTCCTTGGCGGCGACGGTGATGTTCAGCTGGAACATGTCGGCGATCATCGGGGTGTTGTAGAACACCGCGTTCGAGAAGCGGTTGTTCGAGTTGCCAACTGGGCTCAGCGGATCGCTGGTGTAGCCGGCCACTTGCAGGTCGGTCTGGTAGCCGGCCACGGCAGGCAAGCCGCTCCATGGCTCGAAGGCGGTGCTGGTTTCCTGGAAGGCGGTCAGGCCACGGCCCAGGCGCACGGTACCGAAGTCGCCCTGCAGGCCGACGCGGCTCTGGCCCTGGAACAGCGGACGGCTGTTGGCGCCGGAGGTGTTTTCAATCGTGCCGGTGTCCGGCTCGTAGCGGATTTCCAGTTGGAACAGGGCTTTCAGGCCGCTGCCCAGGTCTTCGACGCCTTTGAAACCGAGTTTGTTGTTGTCGCGTTTGCCGACCTGGGTGGTGGTGCCGGTGCGCTTGGAAATCCCTGCATCTACAGTGCCATAGATGGTCACGGACGATTGCGCGTATGCGCCAGCAAATACGCCCATGAGAGCCAGAGCCACTAAAGATTTTTTCATTTGAGTTATTCCTTTATGAGTGAACGTGCATACATCCAAAGCTAGCGGGTCGCGTACTTCGACCCTCGGTTGGTAGGAACCTTAATATCCCGCCGGGTCAAAACCGCTGGAATGGTTGATTATGACGGCTAGTTTTGGTCGAAAGCCAAAGAAACCGGGCTTCTTGTTGTATTTTTGAAACGCTTGATTGGCAGGCTATATGAGCCTGTTTGGCTATTATTTCCTTTCATTCAGGCATCAAAACAGCTCTAGCGTACAGGGCGAAGCGGGGTAGGCCGCTTGTGCCAAATCAAAGCGTTCTGCATATTCTTTAGGGTGTGGCGCGGATCGCACGCTACACTCATAAGCAGCAACGGTCGTGCAGGCCGCATGGCTGTAGCGCCACTTCGATGAATCGGACTAATAGTGAGACGATGGCTAATCGAGAAGAGTTAGGGATCATCCGGGGCGCGCGCGCGGGAGACGCGGTCTGTCAGTTGGCGTTGGGCAAGCTCTATCTGTTCGGCGGCGCCAGCTTGCCGCTCAGCCTGCCTACCGCCCTGCACTGGCTCAACCGCGCCGCCTTGCAGGAGCAGGATGAAGCCTGGATGTTGATCGGCAGCTACGTTCCCTTCGAGCATGCCCAGCACTGCCTGCCGGCGGTGCTGTCCTGGTATGACCGCGCCTACGACGCCGGCGTTGAACAAGCCGGCCTGGTGCTGGCGCAACTGGTGTTGAACCAGGCCGCAGGGCAAGAAACGTCTCATTTACGCGACAAGGCCTTGCAGGCGCTGGAGACGGCCGCGCGCAGCGGCTCGGCCGAAGCGCAATGGTTGCTGGCGCATCAGTCCGGCGCGCAGCCGCCGTCGCCGGCATTGCCGGCGCCGCTGCCGTCCCGGCGCGGCCTGGGCCGGCCGTCCCCGCATCGGGCCAGCGCCCGCCAGCAATGGCTGGCGCGGGCGGCCGACAGCGGCCTGGCCGCCGCCCAGTACGCCGTGCTGGAGCAGGCCTGGCACGGCGACCGCGCGGCATTCCTGCAACGCGCCTTGCCCTTGGCGCGCAAGCTGCTTGCCGACGCCCCGGCCGACGCCGAAGCGGCCCGCGTCGCCGACTGGCCGCTGGAGCCGGCCCAGCTGACCTTGCTGGCGCGCTGCGCCGAGCTGTTCGACAGCGACACCGAAGACCGGGACGCGCTGCATCACTGCCGCGAACTGGCCGCCCACGGCGGCGACCGCCACGCCCAGCTGGCGCTGGGCCTGTGGTTCGCCCGCATGGACGGCGACGGCAAGCGGCAGCTCAACGGCATCGCCGCCGTCAACTTCAAGCGCGCGATCCGCTGGCTGACCCAGGCCGGCGACCAGGGCCTGGCCGAGGCCTGGTATGCGCTGTCGCGGATTTATCTGAAGCCGGAATTCTCCCAGCGCTGCGTGCCGGAAGCCCAGGCCTACCTGGAGCGGGCGGCCGACATGGGCCATTGCGCCGCGCAGCTGGAGTGCGGCATGTATGCGTGGCGCAACCGCCGCACCGACCAACACAGCGACGTGCGCGCCGCCTATTGGTTGCAGAAGGCGGCGGCCCAGGGCTGCGAGGAAGCGGAAACGGCGCTGGCGCGCATCGCGGCGGCGCCCAAGGCGTCGGACTGGGCCGATGAGATTTTGTGTGGCAAGACGCGCGAAGCGCTGGAAAGCCAGCCCTTGCTGGCGGCGCGGCTGGAGTTGGCCGAGCTGTTCGGCCTGAGCCGGGCGGAAGCGTTGCTGCTGGATGTGAAAGCGGCCGACCAGGGCCATTGCCTGGTGGTGGATATCCGCGCCAGTTACGGCCGCAGCAAGCGGCGCCTGGTGTTGCTGCGCACCGCGCGCGAGCGCCAGGCGCTGGACCGCATAGTCCGCCTGTTCGAGCATCTCGACAACGGTCCGGACGGGCTGGAGGGCAATTACCGCCAGCGCCTGTACCGGCTGAAGACCTGGCAGCCGGCCGACGACGACCGGCTGGCCGCCTGAGTTACTTCGCTTAAATCTCGATCTCGCCTTCGAACACCGTCACAGCCGGTCCGGTCAGCCAGACCGGCTGTCCCACGCCGGCCCAGCTGATCGACAGCTGGCCGCCGCGCGCATCGACCTGCACCGGGCTGTCCAGCAAGCCGCGGCGGATGCCGGCCACCACGGCCGCGCACGAGCCGGTGCCGCAAGCCAGCGTTTCGCCGACACCGCGCTCGAACACGCGCAGCTTGACGTGGTTGCGGCCGACGATCTGCATGAAGCCGGCGTTGACCCGGTTGGGGAAGCGCGCATGGTGCTCGATCAGCGGGCCGGTCAGTTCGACCGGGGCGGCGTCGACATCGTCGACGATCTGCACCGCGTGCGGATTGCCCATCGATACCACCGAAATCAGCACGCTCTCGCGCGCGCCGCCCAGTTCCAGCACCAGCGGCCACAGGGTGTCGTCGCCCTGGCGTTCGCCGTGCAGGCCGTCGGCGTCGAACGGCACGCGTTGCGGCTCCAGCACCGGCGCGCCCATGTCGACCGTGATGCTGCCGTCCGCTTCCAGGCGGGGCGCGATCACGCCGGCCTTGGTCTGCACCGTGATGCTGCGCTGCGCGGTCAGGCCTTTTTCCGCGACGAACTTGACGAAGGCGCGCGAGCCGTTGCCGCACTGCTCGACCTCGCCGCCGTCGGCGTTGAAGATGCGGTAGCGGAAATCGCAGCCGGCCTCGGTCGGTTTTTCCACCAGCAGGATCTGGTCGGCGCCCACGCCGAAGCGGCGGTCGCCCAGCAACTGCCATTGCGCGGCCGAAAAGTTGATGTCCTGGTTGATGCCGTCGATGACCACGAAGTCATTGCCGGCGCCATGCATTTTGGTGAATTTGAGTTTCATCTGCTGCCTGTGTTTTTTACTTGGAACGCTGGTACAGCGAAGCTTCGCCGTTCGGGCGCGTCTTGAACCGTTTGTGCGTCCAAAAATATTCAGCCGGGGCTTCGCGCACGCGCTCCTCGATGAACTCGTTCATGCGGCGGGTGGCGGCAACCATGTCGGGACCAGGGTAATTGTCCCACACTGGATAGAATTTCACACGCCAGCCCTGGTAGCCGGGCAGGAAGGTGGCGATCACCGGCATCACCTGGGCGCCGGTGGCGGCGGCGATGCGGGCGGTGGCGGTCAGGGTGGCCGCTTCGATGCCGAAGAAGGGCACGAACTCGGCATCCTTTTCGCCGAAGTCCATGTCCGGCAGCATGAAGTAGGGCAGCTTGTCGCGCAGCGCGCGCAGGATGGGCTTGATGCCGTCCTGGCGGGTGAACAGCTTGACCGGCTTGAAGCGAGCGCGGCCGGCGCGCAGCACCTGGTCGAAGGCGGCGTTCTTTTGCTGCACATACATGGACGAGGCGCTGGCCACCATCGCGATCGAGGCGCCGGCCACGTCCAGGCAGACGAAGTGCGGGCATAGCAGGATGGTCGGCTTGGACGTCATTTCCTCCACCGGCACCGGGCCCGGCTCGATTGTGATCAGGCGCCGCAGTCTTTCCTCCGAGGCCCACCACAGGACGCCGCGCTCCCACACGCTGCGCGAATACGCCTGGAAGTGGCGGCGGGCGATGCCGGTGCGCTCGGCTTCGCTCAGCTCCGGCATGCACAGGCGCAGATTGGTCAGCGTGATATGGCGGCGCGAGCGCATCACCACGAACAGCAGGCTGCCGACGGCGTCGCCGAAACGGCCCAGCACCGGCAGCGGCAGCCAGTGCAGCAGCCACATGATTCCTAACAGCAGTTTCATGCCGGTTCTCCCGTGGAGGGGGCCGAACCCGGTGCATCGATGCCGGCCGGCACCTTGTAGCGGTTGTAGCTCCAGAAATACTGGGTCGGGCTGCGCGCGATCAGGCGCTCCATCGCGTGGTTGATGGCCTGCGCCTGCTCGGCGGCGCTGCCGTCCAGGGTGCCGTCGAAGGGCACGAAGCGGATCACATAGCCTTTGCCGCCCGGCAGGCGTTCGGCGTAGGTGACGATGATGGTGGCGTCGCCCAGCTGCGCCAGCTTGGCCGGCAAGGTCATGGTGTAGGCGGCGCGGCCGAAGAAGCTGGCCCACACGCCTTCGCCTTCCTGCGGCACCTGGTCCGGCAGCAGGCCGATCGGCTTGCCTTTCTTGAGGCACTTGGCCAGCATGCGCACGCCGGACATATTGGCCGGCGCCAGCAACAGGTTGTCGCGCGCGCGGGCGCCTTCGATCAGCGGTTTGAGCGCTGCTTTCTTAGGCGGACGGTACATCACCATCAGCTCGGTGCGCAGCGCGATTTCCTGCGCGACGATTTCAAAGCAGCCCAGGTGCGGGGTCAGGAACACGATGCCGCGGCCGGCGTCCAGCTCGGCCTGGACGATGGCCCAGTTCTCGTCGGTGGCGTGGCGCGATACGCGCTCCGGCCTGGCGCACCAGATGAAGGGCAGCTCGACGATGCTCTTGCCCGCTTCGGCGATGGCGGCCGACAGGTGCTGGGAATAGCCGGCCTGCGCCATGTTGTCGCGCATGCGGCGGCGATAGGAAGGCGAGCTCAGGTAGACCAGCCAGCCCAGCGCGGCGCCCATTGCGTGTAGAAATGGCAACGGGAAGATTGAGAGAAATCGAAAAATTGGTACAAGCATGAGTAATTCGTCTAATAGAAGGGTATCTTGGCTTCTGTTGCTCTGCCAAAATTTTTTAAGAAGCGTAAAATAACACGTATGGAGTATCCGCTGAGTTAACAGACAACTTGCGAAGCGGAATATAAATATCGCTAAAGCGTCGCAAGCCGTATTGGTTAGCGACAAAACATTCTTAACCAGTATCAGGAGCTTGCGATGTCTAACGATTATCTTTTCACTTCCGAATCCGTCTCGGAAGGCCACCCGGACAAGGTCGCCGACCAAATTTCCGACGCGATTCTGGACGCCATCCTGGCCCAGGACCCGAAGGCCCGCGTTGCCGCAGAAACCCTGTGCAACACCGGCCTGGTGGTGCTGGCCGGCGAGATCACCACGTTCGCCAACGTTGATTATATTCAAGTTGCGCGCGAAACCATCAAACGCATCGGCTACGACAATACCGACTACGGCATCGACTACAAGGGTTGCGCCGTGCTGGTGGCCTACGACAAGCAGTCGCCGGACATCGCCCAGGGCGTGGACGAAGGCGCGGGGATTGATCTGGATCAAGGCGCCGGCGACCAGGGCCTGATGTTCGGCTACGCCTGCGACGAAACCGCGGAACTGATGCCAGCCGCGATCCACTACGCGCACCGCCTGGTCGAGCGCCAGTCGCAGCTGCGCAAGGACGGTCGCCTGCCTTGGCTGCGTCCGGATGCCAAATCGCAAGTCACGCTGCGCTACGTCAACGGCCGCCCGGTCTCGGTCGACACCGTCGTGCTGTCCACCCAGCACGCGCCGGAAATGCAGCACAAGCAGATTGAAGAAGCGGTGATCGAAGAGATCATCAAGCAGGTGCTGCCGCGCGAGTGGCTGGTCGACACCAAATACCTGGTCAACCCGACCGGCCGCTTCGTCATCGGCGGTCCTCAGGGCGATTGCGGCCTGACCGGCCGCAAGATCATCGTCGACACCTACGGCGGCGCCAGCCCGCACGGCGGCGGCGCGTTCTCCGGCAAGGATCCTACCAAAGTGGACCGTTCGGCCGCCTACGCCGCCCGCTACGTGGCCAAGAACGTGGTGGCCGCAGGCCTGGCGCGCCAGTGCCAGGTGCAGGTCAGCTACGCCATCGGCGTGGCGCGTCCGATCAACATCACGGTCTACACCGAAGGCACGGGCGTGATCCCGGACGACAAGATCGCCGCGCTGGTGATGGAGCACTTCGACCTGCGTCCGAAAGGCATCGTGCAGATGCTGGACCTGCTGCGTCCGATCTACGCCAAGACCGCCGCCTACGGCCACTTCGGCCGCGAAGAGCCGGAATTCACGTGGGAACGCACCGACAAGGCCGCGATCCTGCGCGCCGCAGCCGGCCTGAAGTAATCGCCGTCCGCTGAATCAAAACGCCCCGGCCTGCGCCTGCAGCCGGGGCGTTTTGTCATTTGGGCCGCAGCGGCGGCGGCGGCGGCGGATTCGGTGGCAGATACTTACGGCGGAAGTCATCGTTATTCATGCTCTTTCCTTTCCCTGTCAGCGTGGCGTGGCGTCCAGCATGGCGTTGAGCCGTTGCTGAGTTTTAACGCGCAGCGCGTGCGTCAACAGCAAATCGTACGGCAGCTTGGTGTATTCAATGCCGTACTTGTCCAGCGATCCCAGTAATTTTTTCTCGAATTCAGCGGTCGAAAAGTCGGTGTTGATCTTCATCCGAACAATCAGGCTGGAGATATTGACGGCCAACGCCGACATCCCAACCGCCGACGTCGCATGTCGCTTGAGTTTGTCCGCGACGGACAGTTGCTTGGATACGATGGCGAGCAGCGTACTCGCCGACGTAAACAGCGGCCATAGAAAAGTATAGTCGCTGTTCTTCCAGAATACGAGGCCGGCCAGCGCGCCGCCACCGGATGAGATCGCCACGGCGATTTTGCTGATGCTGTCCAGCCATGTCCAGCGCGCCAGCAGCGCCTTCTCGATTTCCTCGGCATACCGTGTGTTGTAAAGCAAGGCATGGGTTTCATTCCAGATTGCATCGCGTGGGTCGAGTGGCATGGCGTGCTCCGGGCAAAAGTTCACTATAGGCTGTCTGTATATGGTCTATTTGCGCAGGCTCAAAGTAGAATTTCTTGTGCCTGTCATACGCAACGGTGCTAAAATGCGCCTTCCGAGGAGCGTTGCGACGAATCATGAATTCGCCAGGCTCGGAGTCCCAAACCGCGCTCACGTTACTTTTTTCAACACATGAAAGGAGGGCGTGATGAACGCCGTACTCAAATCCGCACAAGACTTCCTGGTCGCCGACATCTCCCTGGCCGCCTGGGGCGACAAAGAAATCAAGATTGCCGAAACCGAAATGCCTGGCCTGATGGCCATCCGTGAGGAATTCGCCGCTACGCAACCGCTGAAGGGCGCGCGCATCACCGGTTCGCTGCACATGACCATCCAGACCGCCGTGCTGATCCAGACGCTGGAAGCGTTGGGCGCCAAGGTCCGCTGGGCATCGTGCAACATCTACTCGACCCAGGACCACGCCGCCGCCGCCATCGCCGCCGCCGGCACCCCGGTGTTCGCCATCAAGGGCGAAACCCTGGACGAATACTGGGACTACACCCACCGCATCTTCGAATGGCCAGCCGACGCTTCGGGCAACGCGGTTTACTCGAACATGATCCTCGACGACGGCGGCGACGCCACGCTGCTGCTGCATCTGGGCGCGCGCGCTGAAAAAGATCTGTCGGTGCTGGCCAACCCAGGCTCCGAAGAAGAGATCTGCCTGTTCAACGCCATCAAGACCCACCTGGCGATCGACCCGCTGTGGTACTCCAAGCGTCTGCCGCAAATCCTGGGCGTGACCGAGGAAACCACCACCGGCGTGCACCGCCTGTACCAGATGCACAAAGAAGGCAAGCTGGCCTTCCCTGCGATCAACGTCAACGACTCCGTCACCAAGTCCAAGTTCGACAACCTGTACGGTTGCCGCGAATCGCTGGTCGACGGCATCAAGCGCGCCACCGACGTGATGATCGCCGGTAAGGTCGCCGTGATCGCCGGTTACGGTGACGTCGGCAAGGGCTCGGCGCAAGCCATGCGCGCGCTGTCGGCGCAGGTTTGGGTCACCGAAATCGATCCGATCTGCGCACTGCAGGCGGCGATGGAAGGCTACCGCGTCGTCACCATGGACTACGCTGCGGAACACGGCGACATCTTCGTCACCTGCACCGGCAACTATCACATCCTGACCGAGAAGCACATGCTGGCCATGAAGGACCAGGCCATCGTCTGCAACATCGGCCACTTCGACAACGAGATCGATGTCGCCGCGCTGAAGAAGTACACCTGGGACAACATCAAGCCGCAAGTCGACCACGTGATCTTCCCGTCGGGTAAACGCATCATCCTGCTGGCCGAAGGCCGCCTGGTCAACCTGGGTTGCGGCACCGGCCATCCGTCGTATGTGATGTCGTCGTCGTTCGCCAACCAGACCATCGCCCAGATCGAGCTGTTCGCCAACACCGACAAGTATCCGGTCGGCGTGTACGTGCTGCCTAAGCACCTGGACGAGAAAGTGGCGCGCCTGCAGTTGAAGAAACTGAACGCGCAGCTGACCGTGCTGACCGAAGAGCAAGCGTCGTACATCGGCGTGTCGCAGGCCGGCCCGTACAAGCCAGACCACTACCGTTACTAAAACCGTTGTCGTCCCCGCGAAAGCGGGGATCCATGCTGAGCGTCCAAATCCGGCGTTCTATGGACTCCCGCCTGCGCGGGAGCGACGCATCTTGCAGCGAGTTCACTTATGCGTTTGGTCCTTACCTGGTTAATCAATGCAATTGCCTTGCTGGCAGTTCCCTACCTGATGCATTCCGTCGATGTCACAAGCATAGGCGCAGCCCTCGTCGCGGCTCTTGTACTGGGCCTGGTCAATACGCTGATACGCCCCGTGCTGTTGTTGCTGACGCTGCCCGTGACCGTGGTGTCGCTGGGCCTGTTCATCTTCATCATCAACGGCTTCATGTTCTGGCTGGTCGCCCAATGGGTGGACGGCTTCCACGTCGACAGCTTCGCTTCGGCGATCGGTGGCGCACTGTTGTACAGCGTGATTTCCTGGGCCCTGTCTACCTTACTTTTGAAGAAGTCAGATGGCTAATCATAATTTCAGTATCGAGTTCTTTCCGCCCAAGACGGCGGAGGGGGCGGAAAAGCTGCGCGTCACGCGCGCCAAGCTGTCCGAGCTCAAACCCAAATATTTTTCCGTGACCTTCGGCGCCGGCGGCAGCACGCAGCGCGGCACGCTCGACACCGTGGTGGAAATCCTCGCCGCCGGTGAAGACGCCGCGCCGCACCTGTCCTGCGTCGGCGGCACGCGCGAATCGATCCGCGAGATCCTCACGGAATTCAAGGCCCACAACATCAAGCGCATCGTCGCGCTGCGCGGCGACCTGCCGAGCGGCTACGGCGCGGCCGGCGAGTTCCGCTACGCGAACGAGCTGGTGGAGTTCATCCGCCAGGAGACCGGCGAATGGTTCCACATCGAAGTGGCGGCCTATCCGGAAGTGCACCCGCAGGCCAAGTCGCCGCAGGACGACCTGCTGGCGTTCGAGCGCAAAGTGAAGGCCGGCGCCAATGCCGCCATCACCCAGTACTTCTACAACGCCGACGCCTATTTCCAGTTCGTCGAGCAGACCCGCAAGCTTGGCATCGACGTGCCCATCGTGGCCGGCATCATGCCGATCACGAACTACACGCAGCTGATGCGCTTCTCGGACATGTGCGGCGCCGAGATCCCGCGCTGGGTGCGATTGAAGCTGGCCAGCTTCGGCGACGACAGCGCCTCGATCAAGGCCTTCGGCCTGGACGTGGTGACGGCGCTGTGCGAACGCCTGCTGGCGGGCGGCGCGCCCGGCCTGCACTTCTACAGCATGAACCAGGCCGCGGCGACTACCGCGTTGTGGCAGCGTCTAGTTCCGTGATAATGCGGTCCAGCGCCACATCGTGACCGTCGCTGTCGAACTGTATCTGCAGGCACTGGTAGGCTATTCCCAGTGTCTGCGGACGCGGTGAGCGCGCCAGCGTGCGGTCGTAGAAGCCGCCGCCATATCCCAGCCGGTAGCCCTGCGGATTAAACCCCAGGCACGGCACCAGCAGCGCCGGCGGATACGCCGCCTGCAAGCGCAGGTCGGCCGGCACCGCCACCCCCATCGCATCCTTGACCATCGCCTCGCCGATGCGCCATTCGGCAAACTCCAGCGCCGCATGTTTTTCCACCACCACCGGCAGCAGCAGCTTCGCGCCCAGGCGCGCCAGCTCCACGTAGGCCGCCTGCAGGTCCGGCTCGTCGCGCAGCGGCCAGTACACGCCCAGCGCCGCCGGCTGCGCCGCCTTCCACCAGGCGATCACCTGCGCGCCGATCGCATCGTCCCACGCGGCGCGCGTGGCGGCGTCCACAGCACGCCGCGCAGTCAACAATTGCTTGCGTAAATCGGCCTTTTGCGGGGCTGGCGGGACTGGTGGTGCAGTCGTGGCGCGTGGTATTCTAGGGTCGCTGGTCATAGGTTCAGATTTTCAAGACTTTAGAGAGTTGCACATTGATTTCCGCTTTAAAATGGATTGCCGGCGCCGCCGCCTTTGCCGCAGTGGCCATGAGCTCCCTGGCCCACGCCGACGACATTGGCGATGACGGCCGCAGGGCGGACGATTCCTTCCTGCTGCTGCGCGACGCCGTGCGCCAGGACGATGCATCCAAGGCCGATTTCTACGCCGCCCGCCTGGGCGATTATTCCATTCCGTCTTACGTCGATTATTATCGGCTGAAACCGCGCCTGAAGGATGCTTCGCAAGCGGAAATCCGCGATTTCATGAAGCGCTACGAAGGCCAGGCCATCGTCGACCGCCTGCGCAACGACTGGCTGCTGGAGCTGGGCCGCAAGCGCGACTGGGCCACCTTCGACGAACAGCTGCCGCTGTTCGTGCTGAACGACGATACCCAGGTCAAATGCTACGCGCTGCAATCGCGCGCGCTCAAGGGCCAGAAGGTGGCGGGCGAAGCGCGCGAGCTGCTCACCGCGCCGAACGGCTACGGCGAACCGTGCGCGGGCCTGATCGCCACGCTGTACGGGGCCGGCCAGTTCAATATCGACGACCTGTACGCGCAGCTGCGCCTGTCCGGCGAGTACAACGCCACCGGCCAGGCGCGCCGCATCGTCGCGCTGTTGGACGGGAACGAGAAGAAGGCCGTGCAGGCGGTCGACCTGCCGGCCATCGCGCTGGCCAAGGGCGTGGGCAACGGCCGCGTCGAACACGAAATCTACATCGTCGCCATCGGCCGCATGGCCAAGACCAGCACCAAGCTGGCGGTGCTGGCGCTGAACAAGGCCGCGTCCAAACTGACCCCGCAGGAACAGCAGGAAGCCTGGGCCGCGGTGGCGCTGCAATCGTCGTATTCGCTGTCGCAGGAAACCACCGAGTACTGGCAGAAATCGAACGGCGCCGCGCTGTCGATCGACCAGATCCAGTGGAAGACCCGCATCGCGCTGCGCAACGGCGACTGGAAGCAGGTGGAGAAGAACATCCGCAGCATGCCGTCCGCGCTGCGCGCCGATCCGGCCTGGGTCTACTGGCTGGGCCGCGCGCTGATGGCGCAGGCGGGTTCCATCCAGGCGACGGGCGAAGCGATGCAGCTGTTCCGCAGCATCTCGGACCAGCCCAACTTCTACGGCCAGCTGGCGCTGGAGGAAACCGGCAAGCTGATTACCATTCCGCTGCCAGGCCTGCCGATCGCCCAGTCCGAGATCGTGCCGATCGCCGCCAATCCCAACTTCCAGCGCGCCATCAAGTTCTTCAGCATGCGCCTGCGCTTTGAAGGAACGCGTGAGTGGAACTGGGGCCTGCGCAGCCTGAGCGAACGCGAACACCTGGCCGCCGCCGAATTCGCGCGCCAGAACAATATCCTCGACCGCATGGTCAACACCTCGGACCGCACCCGCATCCAGGTCGACTACACGCAACGCTTCCCGTCGCCGCACATCGACATCATGCACCCGACCACGCAGACGCTGGGCCTGGACAAGGCCTGGGTGTACGGCCTGATACGGCAAGAGTCGCGCTTCATCATGGACGCGCAATCGCATGTCGGCGCCTCGGGCCTGATGCAGGTGATGCCGTCCACCGGCCGCTGGGTGGCCAAGAAGATCGGCCTGACCGACTTCGCGCAGGACATGCTGAGCGACGTGCGCACCAACATCCTGCTGGGCGCGAACTACCTGAACATGGTGCTTGGGAATATGGACGGCTCGCAGGTGCTGGCCACCGCCGCCTACAACGCCGGGCCGGGCCGCCTGCGTTCGTGGCGTTCGACCTTGACCAAGCCGATGGACAGCGCGGTCTTCATCGAGTCGATTCCGTTCGTCGAAACCCGCACCTACGTCAAGAACGTGATGTCGAACACCACCTACTACGCGGCCTTGTTCGAAGGCCGCCCGCAATCGTTGAAGGCGCGCCTGGGCAACGTCGCGCCGAGAGGCTACACCGAACAGGAACAGCAGGAGTCGAGCTTCGGCTCGCGCTGACAACTACAACCACCTTTGGACGCATCATGCAGACCACTCAACTTGATCCCAGCCTGTCGCAATCCCTGGCCGCCGCGCGCGAGCCGGGCCTGACGCTCATCATCGGCAACAAGAACTATTCGTCGTGGTCGATGCGTCCGTGGGTGGCGATGACCGCCTTCGGCATCCCGTTCCAGGAAGTGCGCGTGCTGCTGGACCAGGACGACACCGCCAACCGCATCTGCGGCTACTCGGCCAGCGGCCGCGTGCCGGTGCTGCTGGCCGGCGAGATGACGATCTGGGACAGCCTGGCGATCTGCGAATACCTCGCCGAGCAATTCCAGGAGCTGCACCTGTGGCCGCAGGACGTGGCCGCGCGCGCGATGGCGCGTTCGGTGTGCGCCGAGATGCACGCCGGCTTTGCCGACCTGCGCACCTCGATGTCGATGAACATCCGCGCCAGCTATCCGGGCAAGGGCCGCACCAACGGCACCCAGGCCGACATCGGCCGCATCAGCGAAATCTGGGAAGAGTGCCTGTCGCGCTTCGGCCACCACCAGTTCCTGTTCGGCGATTTCTCGATCGCCGACGCCTACTACGCGCCGGTCGTCATGCGCTTCCGTACCTACGGCGTGTCGCTGGCGCCGGCGCTGGACGCCTACTGCCAGCGCGTGCTGGCCCATCCCGCCGTGGCCCGCTGGGTCGAGGAAGCGATGGCCGAAACCGAAACGGCGCCCAAGCACGACGCCGAAATGCCGGACTGACGACTATGCGGATTTATGTAGTCGGCGGCGCCGTGCGCGATGAATTGCTGGGCCTGCCGGTCAAGGACCACGATCACGTCGTCGTCGGCGCCACGCCGGACGACATGCTGGCCAAGGGCTTTCGCCCGGTCGGCAAGGACTTCCCGGTGTTCCTGCACCCGAAGACGCAGGAAGAATATGCGCTGGCCCGCACCGAGCGCAAGACCGCCCCGGGCTACAAGGGCTTTGTGTTCCACACCTCGCCCGACGTCACGCTGGAAGACGACCTGGTACGCCGCGACCTGACCATCAACGCCATCGCCCGCGCCGACGACGGCACGCTGACCGACCCATATGGCGGCCGGCGCGACCTGGAGCGGCGCATCTTCCGCCACGTATCCGAAGCGTTTGCCGAAGACCCCGTGCGTATCCTGCGCGTGGCCCGTTTCGCCGCGCGCTTCAGCGACTTCCGCGTGGCGCCGGAAACCAATGCGCTGATGCGGCAGATGGTGGAGCAGGGCGAAGTCGATGCGCTGGTGCCGGAACGCGTGTGGCAGGAACTGTCGCGCGGCCTGATGGAAGACAAGCCTTCGCGCATGCTGGAAGTGCTGCGCGATTGCGGCGCGCTGGCGCGCATCCTGCCGGAGCTGGACGTGTTGTGGGGCGTGCCGCAGCCGGAGAAATGGCATCCCGAGATCGATACCGGCGTCCACATGCTGCAAGTGATCGACTGCGCGGCGGAGGCGGGCCACGAACTCGCCACGCGCTTCGCCTGCCTGATGCACGACCTGGGAAAGGGCGCGACGCCTCCCGAGAACTGGCCCGCGCACCATGGCCACGAAGGCCTGGGCGTCAAGCTGGTGGAGCAGGTGTGCAAACGGCTGAAGGTGCCGACCGAATGCCGCGACCTGGCCGTGATGACGGCGCGCGAACACGGCAACGTCGGCCGCGCCCTGCAGCTGCGGCCCAACACCATCGTCACCCTGCTGGAGCGCTGCGACGCCTTCCGCAAGCCGGCGCGCTTCTCGCAGATGCTGCTGGCGACCGAATGCGATTCGCGCGGCCGCATCGGCCCAAGCGCCAGCTTCCGCGATGCGCCGTTCCCGCAACTGGCGCACCTGGAGACGGCGCTGGCCGCCGCGCGCGGCGTCAACGCCGGTGAAATCGCGCAAGGCTGTACCGCCAACCCGCAACGCATCCCGGAACTGGTGCACCGCGCGCGCGTGACGGCGGTGAAAGTGGCGCTGCGTGCCGCCGATGCCGACGACGAGGACGAAGCGGGCATGCCGATCATATGAGCTCGATCGACCTTTTCCAGAATCCGCTGCGCCGCTGGGGCAAGCACAAAGACGGAAAACGCCGTCCGACGGTTCTGGTCAAGGAGCTGCGCGAACGCGATCGGCGGCGCATGGTCAAGCACTTCCTCGGCCTTGAGGACAGCGACCGCCTGCTGCGCTTCGGCACCGTGCTGCCGGACGAGCAGGTGGCGAGCTACGTCAACCGCATCGACTTTTCGCGCGACATGGTGTTCGGCGTGTACAACCGGGTGTTCAAGCTGGTGGCGGTGGGCCACCTGGCGTTCGCGCCGCGCGATGAATCGAGGAGCGCCGTCACCGACAAGGAGCGGGTGGCGGAATTCGGCGTGTCGGTCAGCCGCTCGGCGCGCGGCATGGGCATGGGCACCAAGTTGTTCGAGCGCGCCGCCATCCACTGCCGCAACAACGATGTCGACACGCTGTACATGCACTGCCTGTCGTCCAACAAGACCATGATGCACATCGCGAAAAAAGCCGGCATGGAAATCCATCGCGACCATGGCGAAGCGGACGCCTACCTGAAACTGCTGCCGGCCAATCCGGCCAGCATGCTGCAAGAAGCGCTGGACGAGCAATTCGCCACGCTGGACTACACCCTCAAAGCCAACAAGCGCATCGCCGCCAAATGGTTCGACCGCCTGCTCGGCCGAAAATAAATCTCTCCCCGTTAGAACCTTTGCTGATCGGCCGGGTATGAACGGTCGGACAAGATACGCAACCGGCAGCAAAACCAACCAAATTCCGTGTCGTCGATTACTCATTTTTGCAGCACGCAGTTGCAGGCGCCGGACTTCGCCGTCTGCCTTCGCTTGCTGCTGCTCTCGCCCGCGCTGGAAGAGTGTGTGGTCAGGGCCGGGCTGCAGGAGTGGCTGACGCGCCAGCAGCCGTTGGCGAAGGCGGGGCCCGTGCTGGTGTCGACGGCGGTTTTCGGCTTGCTGCATATGGGCTCCGGCTGGCAGCACGCGCTGGCGGTGCTGGCGCCGGGACTGGCGCTGGCGCTGCTCTACCAGCGCAGCCGAAGCTGGACCTGGTGCGCGCTGGCGCACAGCGGCATGAATGCCTTTGCGATCTCTGTCTGCGGCTTTTAAATCAATCTTCAGGAGAGTGTCATGACAGGCTTGTTAGCAAAGGTATTCCGGCTGCGGTGGACTGCGGTCCTGCTGGTCGGTGTGATGGGGCAGGGCGCCTATGCGGCAGATGCCTTGAACGGCAAGAGCCTGTATCTGAACGGGCCGGTGTCCGGCGGCGCTTCGTGCGCCACCTGCCACAGCTCCACGCCGGCGAATAACGTCAACGGCATCCTGGCGGCGGCCAACCAGCCGTCCGTGATCCAGAACGCCATCGCCACCAACAAGGGTGGCATGGGTAGCCTGTACAACGGAAAATTCAGCGCGACGGAGCTGGCCGATTTGGCGGCCTTTATCGGCAATCCGAACGTGGTGGCCGCGCCGGCAGCCTCGCTGGCGCCGGCCAGCCTGACCTTCAGCGGCACCAGCATCGGCCAGACGGCCGGACCGCTGGCCGCCACCTTGAGCAATACCGGCAACGCCACGCTCAATATCGGCAACATCTCCATCGCCGGCGCGGCAGCGGGCGACTTCAGTGTCGCCGGCGGCAGCTGCGCCAATGGCGGCGCCGTCGCGGCGGGCGCCAGCTGCACCGTGCAAGCCAGCTTCAAGCCGACGGCGGCAGGCGCGCGCGCGGCCTCGCTGACCATCACGCACAACGCCACCGGCGGCAGCAGCAGCGTCGCGCTCAGCGGCACCGGCAACGCCACGCCGCAGGCCACCATCGCCCTGTCTGCGGCCAGCGTCAATTTCGGCACGCTGCTGACGGGCACTCCTTCCGCCGTGTCGACCATCACCGTCAGTAACAGCGGCCAGGCCGCGCTGACCTTCAGCTCCATTGCGCTGGGCGGCGCCAATGCCGGTATCTTCACGCTGGGCGGCAGCTGCGCGGTCGCCACACCGGTGCCTGCGGGCGGCAGCTGCACGGTGACGCTGCAAGCGCTGCCGGTTGCAGCCGGCGCCTTCTCCGCCAGCCTGACGCTGGCCTCCAACGCATCCAACGGCAACGCCACGGTTGGCCTGTCCGGCAGCGCCGCCACGCCGGCGCCGGCATTGACGGCCACGCCGTCGGCCATCGCCTTCGGCACGCAGACCATCGGCGCCGCCGCAGTGGCGCAGACGGTCACGCTGGCCAACACCGGCAACGTCGCCATCGGTTTGAACAACATCGGCTTGACTGGATCGGGCGCGGCCAGCTTCAGCCTGGGCGGCAGCGATTGCGGCGCCAGCCTGGCGGTGGGCGCCAGCTGCGCAGTGCCGGTGCGCTTTGCACCGACGGCGGAAGGCGCGGTCACGGCGGCGCTGGCGGTGAGCTCGAATGCGGCTGCGCTGCAAGTCGGCATCACCGGGACCGGCACCAAGCAGGCCACGGCGACGCCGCTGCTGTCCGAAGCCGGTCCGATTGTCTTCGCCGATACGCAAGTCGGCAGCAGCGCGGCGGTTCATACGACCACGTTGTCCAACAGCGGCAACGCCTCGTTGAGCATCGCCACGCTGACGCTGGGCGGCAACCAGCCGGGCGACTTCGTCCTCGGCGGCAGCTGCGTCGCCAGCGCCACCGTTGCTCCGGGCGCCAGCTGCACGCTGACCACCGCGTTCAAGCCTGTCGCCGCCGGCGCCCGCAGCGCCGACCTGCTGCTGGTGACGGACGGCGGTGCGCAGTTCCACCTGGCGTTGAAGGGCAACGGCGTGGCCGTCGTCATCACCGCGCCGACGCTGACGATAGCGCCGCAGAGCTTCGACTTCGGCGCCGTCGTCATCGGCAGCGCCGCGCCGACGCGTCGCTTCACGCTGACCAATAGCGGCGCCGCCGCCGTCACGCTGGCCAGCGCCGCCTACACCGGCCCGTTCGCCGCCGTGGCGGACAGCACTGGTTGCGCGGCCTTCCCGGTCACGCTGGCGCCGGGCGCCTCGTGCGACCTGGTGGTGGGCTACACGCCGGTCAACGCCGGCAGCAGCAGCGGCAGCGTGGTGATACAGGCCGGCGTCGCCGGCAGCAGCTGGACCATCGCGCTGAGCGGCCAGGGTACGGCGGCGGCAAGCAACGCCGCGCCGACTAACAAAGGCGGCGGCGGTTGCTCGGCCTCGGACGATGTCAACGACCCGATGATGGTGTTCCTGATCGTCGCGGCGGCCATCGCCATCGGCTGGCGCCGTCGCCAATCGAAACGCATCGGAGGCTGACATGAAACCGATATCGATCGCCATGCTGCTGGCCGCCGCGCTGGGCGCGGCCCAGGCCTGGGCACTGGAGAAGGGCGTGGCCGCGCCGCAGTTCGACCTGCAAGGGGTGGACGGCGCGGTGAAACTGGCCAGGCTGCAGGGCAAGGTGGTGTACGTGGACTTCTGGGCTTCGTGGTGTGGCCCGTGCCGCCAGTCCTTCCCGTGGATGAACGAGATGCAGGCCAAGTATGGCGCCAAGGGCTTGCAGATCGTCGGCGTCAACGTCGACGCCAACAGCGCCGATGCGCGCCAGTTCTTGACGACGACGCCGGCGCGCTTCGCCATCGGCTTCGATCCGCAGGGCGCCACGCCGCGCAGCTACGGCATCAAGGGCATGCCGAGCAGCGTGTTGATTGGGCCGGACGGCAAGGTGTTGCTGGAGCACTCCGGCTTCCGTGACACCGACCGCGCCGAGTTGGAAAGCAAAATCCAGAACGCATTGGGAGCCGTAAAATGAAATCGCTACTGTTGATCGCGCTGGCGGCCGGCCTGTCCGGCTGCGCCTCGCTGGGCAATGTGCAGCCTTGGGAAAAGGGCACGCTGGCGCGCACCGAGATGACCTTCGGCGACGGCCATATGTTCACACGCTTCGACGACCATATCTACACCAGCCGCGAGGCCTCGTCCGGCGGCGCCGGTGTGGGTGGCGGCGGTTGCGGCTGCAATTGAGGACCACCATGACGAGTAAAGAAGACCAAGCATCGGGACGCGGCCTGGCCGCCTCCATCATGACGGCGGCGCTGATGCTGCCCGGCGTGCAGGCGCATGCCGAAACGCCGCCGGCCAACGGCAACATCACGCTGGGCTATTTGAACTACAAGGACAGCCAGTCCGGCCTGGACCGCGTCACCGTGCACTCGCCGTCGGTGGCTATCACGGCGCCGGTGGCCGGTGTGTGGAGCATCGGCGCCTCGCTGGTGTCGGACGATGTGTCGGGCGCTTCGCCGCGCTACCACACGGCCATATCGGGCGCCTCGCACATGCAGGACCACCGCACGGCGGGCGACGCTTCGGCCACGCGCTACTTCGAGCGAGGCAGCGTGACCGTCGGCGCGGCGTATTCGACCGAGCACGATTACGTGTCGCGCGCACTGTCGCTGCAAGGTAGCCTGGAGAGCGAGAACAAGAACACCACGTGGACCGTCGGCCTTGGCCACTCGGACGATCGCATCGATCCCGTCAACAAGATTGTCACTAACGAGAAGAAGCGCACCAGCAGTCTGCTGCTGGGCGTGACGCAGGTGCTGACGGCCAACGACATCGCCCAGCTGACGCTGACGCACAGCGAAGGCGAGGGCTATTTCTCCGATCCGTACAAGGCGCTGGACAACCGGCCGCGCAGCCGCAACGAGAGCACGCTGCTGGCGCGCTGGAATCACCACCTGGCGTCGACCGGCGGCACCAGCCGGCTGTCCTACCGCTACTACCGCGACAGCTTCGGCGTGCGCGGACATACGCTGGGGGCCGAATATGTGCAGCCGCTGCCGCAGGGCTGGACCGTGACGCCGGAGGTGCGGCTGTATTCGCAGAGTGCGGCCAGCTTCTACTACGATCCGCTCTACGACGCGAAACTGGGCGCGCCGTTCCCGCCGGGGTACAACGGCAGCGGCTACATGTCGGCCGACCAGCGCCTGTCCGGCTTCGGCGCGGTGACGTTGGGCCTGAAGGTCAGCAAGCAGCTGGACAAGTTGTGGTCCATCGATGTGAAAGCGTCGGTGTACCAACAGCGCGGCAGCTGGCGCCTGTTCCACCAAGGCAGTCCTGGCCTGGATACGTTGCGGGCGCAGACGATACAGATAGCGATCAACCGGCAATGGTAGACGCCAAATGGTAGACGCAATCCACCGCACCACGTTCCAGGCCATGGCCAGCCGCTGCGAGTTGCGGTTCGCCGCGCCGGACGCGCAGTCGGCGGCGCTGCTGGCGCAGCAGGCCATGGACGAGGTGCTGCGGATCGAAACCAAGTACTCGCGCTATCGGCCGGACAGCATCGTCTCGCGCATCAATGCGGCGGCGGGCAAGGAGGCGGTGCGCTGCGACAGCGAGACCATGTCGCTGATGGGTTATGCGGCGGCGCTGCACGGCGTCAGCGAGGGGCTGTTCGACATCACCTCCGGCGTGCTGCGGCGGGCCTGGGATTTTCGCCAGCCCAAGGTGCCGCGCAAGGAGGTGCTGGAACCCTTGCTGGCGCTGGTCGGCTGGGACAAGGTGGATTGCGGTGCGGAGGAGGTGGCGCTGCGCCAGGCCGGCATGGAGATCGATTTCGGCGGCTTCGGCAAGGAGTATGCGGCGGACCGCGCGGCGGCGCTGCTGGCCGATGCGGGCGTCAGGCATGGCTATGTGAACCTGGGCGGCGACATGCGTTTCATTGGACCGCGCCTGAACGGGCGGCCGTGGAGCATCGGTATCCAGGACCCACGCGATCCGGACAGCGTGATCGCGAGCATACCGGTCAGCACCGGGTCGCTGGCCACCAGCGGCGATTACGAGCGCTACTTCGAGCTCGATGGGCGGCGCTACTGCCACATCCTCGACCCGCGCGATGGCATGCCGGTGCGGTATTGGCGCTCGGTCAGCGTGCTGGCGCCGATGGCGATCGCCGCCGGCAGCTGCTCGACCATCGCGATGCTGAAGCAGCAGGATGGCTTGAATTTTTTGAATGCGTCGGACATGGGGTATCTGGCCGTGAACGATCAGGGACAGATGCTGTTCAGGGATGTTTGAATAGGATGGAAATGATGAACAATTGGATGACGCGTTTGATGGCGCTGCTGGTGGCGGTGATCGCGCTGGCGACCGGTGCGCGAGCGGATGATTTCCTGGAGCCGGATCGGGCGTTCCAGCTGAAGGGTGAGCTGGTCGACGCGCACACGCTGCGGTTGTCGTGGGCGATCGCGCCGGGGTATCACTTGTACCGCGACCGTTTGAGTTTCAAAGCGGACGGCACGCAGCTGGAAGCGCCGGCGCTGCCGGCAGGGCTGCGCAAGTTCGACACCAACTTCAACAAGGAGATGGAGACTTACCAGGACAGCCTGGTGGTCAAGCTGCCGGTGACAGCGACGGCGGCGTTCACGCTGCAAGTGGGCTATCAGGGCTGCGCGGACGCGGGGCTGTGCTATTCGCCGGCGACGCAGAGCTATCGCGTCGATCCGTCGGCGCCGGGCAAGCTGGTGGCGGTCGATGCGCCGCCGGCCAGCGCTGCGGCCCCCGTCACCGCCTCCGGCGCCACGCCGGCGGCGGCGGCCACCGCGCCGGCCCACGAGGACGACAGCTCGCTCGCCCAGCGCACGCTGCAAAGCGGCAGCGCATGGCGTATCGGCCTGGCCTTCCTTGCCTTCGGCCTGCTGCTGTCGTTCACGCCGTGCGTGCTGCCGATGGTGCCCATCCTGTCTTCGATCATCGTGGGCGAGGGCGCGGTGTCGCGCGGCCGTGGCTTCACGCTGGCGCTGGCGTATTGCCTGGGCATGGCGCTGGTCTACACCTCGCTCGGCGTGGCTGCCGGCCTGGCGGGCGAAGGGCTGGCCGGCGCGCTGCAAAAGCCATGGGTGCTGCTGACGTTCGGCGCGTTGCTGGTCGGCCTGGCCTTGTCGATGTTCGACGTCTACCAGCTGCAGCTGCCGAGCGCCCTGCAAAGCCGCTTGAGCGCCACCAGCGGCAATATGGGCGGCGGCCGCTTCGCCGGCGTGTTCGTCATGGGCGCCTTGTCGGCCCTGATCGTCGGCCCGTGCGTGGCTGGCCCGCTGGCCGGTGCGCTGCTCTACATCAGCCAGACGCGCAACGTCTGGACCGGCGGCTGGGCCTTGTTCTCGATGGCGGTCGGCATGAGCGTGCCGCTGCTGCTGACCGGGATCTCGGCCGGCAGCCTGTTGCCGCGCGCCGGCGCCTGGATGAACGGTGTGAAGAAAATCTTCGGCCTGCTGCTGATCGCGGTGGCGATCTGGATGATCACGCCGGTGTTCCCTGTGACGGTGATGATGGCTTTGTGGGGCATGTTCGCGTTGTTGTGCGCCGTGTTCCTGCATGTGCTGGAGCCGCTGCCCGCCGGCGCCAAGTCCGGCTTGGGCGCCTATGTCGGCAAGACGCTGGGACTGGCGTTCCTGGTCGGCGGTTTGTTTGAACTGGCGGGCGCCGCCAGCGCCGGCCGCGACGTGCTGCAACCGCTGGGCCACCTGAGCCTCGCCCGCGCGGAAGGCGCCGCGCCGGCCGGCGATGAAATCCGCTTCAGCCGCATCAAGACCGTGGCCGAACTGGATCAGGTGCTGGCGTCGAGCACCACGCCGGTGATGCTGGACTTCTACGCCGACTGGTGCGTGTCCTGCAAGGAGATGGAGCGCTTCACCTTCTCCAAGCCAGCCGTCAGCGGCAAGTTGAAGCAGGTGCGTTTAATACAGGTGGATGTCACCGCCAACAGCGCCGACGACAAGGCCCTGATGAAGCGCTTCGGCCTGTTCGGCCCTCCGGGCATCATTTTGTTCAACGGCGGCAAGGAGATCCCCAACAGCCGCGTGATCGGCTTCCTGGCGCCCGAACCCTTCGTCCAGCACCTGAGCCGCCACCTCACTTCCTGAGCCGCTCGGCGTTATACCAGCGGCAGCGCGGTGGTGTCCTTGATGCGTTGCAGGGCGAACGAGGATTTCACGTCCAGCACCGCAGGGTGGCGCAGCAGCGTCGCCATCATGAAGCGCGAGAAGTGGTCCATGTCTTCCACGTGCACCCGCAGCAGGTAGTCCATCTCGCCCGTCATCGCATAGCAGGCCACCACTTCCGGCCACTGCTCCACCGACACCGCGAAATCCGCGCGCGGCGATACCGGCGCGTTCGGCGCGCCCAGCGCGCGGGCGTTGCTGTGCGCCGCCGCTTCGCTGTGCTTCTCCAGCCGCACGTTGACGTAGGCCAGCAGTCCCAGGCCGATCTTGTCCGGGTCCAGCAGCGCCACATATTGACGGATCACGCCCGCCTCTTCCAGCCGCTTGATGCGGCGCAGGCAGGGCGACGGCGACAGGGCCACCAGCTCCGCCACGTCCTGGTTCGACAACCGGCCGTCGGCCTGCAAAATTGACAAAATTTTACGGTCGGTTTTGTCCAGCGCAATTTTGGTCATAAATACCTCAAAAATTCATAGTTCAGGCAATATTATTGCGCAGAACCGCGATGCGTGGGAATTGTTTGCAATTTAATGCTGGGGCAGCGGGTCTATACTGTGCGCTATTCAAAGAAGGAGACTCGCATGAAATTTACGCCTTGGGACAACCCGATGGGTACCGATGGTTTTGAGTTTGTCGAATACGCCGCACCCGATCCAAAAGCTCTGGGCGCGCTGTTCGAGAGCATGGGTTTTACCGCTATCGCCCGTCACCGCCATAAGGATGTGACCCTGTATCGCCAGGGCGACATCAATTTCCTGATCAACGCCGAGCAGGACTCCTTCGCCCAGCGCTTCGCCCGCCACCACGGCCCGTCCGTGTGCGCCATCGCGATCCGCGTGCAGGATTCCGCGTTCGCCTACAAGCGCGCGCTGGAGCAGGGCGCCTGGGGTTTCGATAACAAGAACGGCCCGATGGAGCTGAACATCCCCGCCATCAAGGGCGTGGGCGATTCGCTGATCTACCTGGTCGACCGCTGGCGCGGCAAGAACGGCGGCGAGCAAGGCTCGATCGGCGACATCAGCATCTACGACGTCGACTTCGTCGCCATCCCGGGCGCGGTCGCCAATCCGGTCGGCCATGGCCTTACCTATATCGACCACCTGACCAACAACGTCCATCGCGGCCGCATGAAGGAATGGGCGGACTTCTACGAGAAGATGTTCAACTTCCGCGAAGTGCGCTACTTCGACATCGAAGGCAAGCTGACCGGCCTGAAGTCGAAGGCCATGACGTCGCCATGCGGCAAAGTGCGCATCCCGATCAATGAATCGTCGGACGACAAGTCGCAGATCGCCGAATACCTGGACGAGTACCACGGCGAAGGCATCCAGCACATCGCGCTGGGCACCGACGACATCTACTCGTCCGTCGAAGGCATGAAGAAAACCGGCATCGCCTTCCAGGACACGATCGAGACCTACTATGAACTGGTCAACCGCCGCCTGCCGAACCACGGCGAGCGCCTGGAAGACCTGCGCCGCCTGCGCATCCTGATCGACGGCCATAGCAACGACACCGAACGCGAACTGCTGCTGCAGATCTTCAGCCAGAACGTCATCGGTCCGATCTTCTTCGAGATCATCCAGCGCAAGGGCGACCAGGGCTTCGGCGAGGGTAACTTCCGCGCGCTGTTCGAATCGATCGAGCTGGATCAGATCAAGCGCGGCGTGCTGAAGGATCCTAGCGCCGCATAAGGAACTAGTGGACTGTAACGCTTAAATCGGTAGCGCCTGCCGCGCAGGCAACGCGCATGGCGGCGTTGCAAATGCTCGCGATAGCTCGCTATCGCTGCGCTTTGCGCCTTGCCCTGCACGCCGCCTGCGCGTCCTTCGCTCCCAATTTAAGCGTTACAGTCCACTGGGTGTAAAGCCGGCAGTCCCGCACAGAACGGGGCACAGGCCTGTGGTACCCTATAAAAAACCACATTTTTCCGCTCCGTCGTCTCCACAAGAGCCGGCGGATCGCGCGCTAAAGGGCCAATCCGGCCCTGTAGCGCATGGCTTAAAGAATAATGGAGACACAATGAACGCACCTCACAAGGGCTCGCAACTGGAGCCGGGCACGCACTCGGACAACGAAATTTCACTAGACGACAAGTGGACGCTGGAACGCGGCCGGGCCTTCATGACCGGCACCCAGGCCCTGATCCGTCTACCGATGATGCAGCGCGAACGGGACCTGAAGGCAGGCCTGAACACCGCCGGCTACATCACCGGCTATCGCGGTTCCCCGGTCACCAGCGTCGACATGACGGCGATGAAGGCCAAGAAGTACCTGGACGCGCACCACGTCAAGTTCCATCCGGGGATGAACGAAGACCTGGCCGCCACCGCGGTCTGGGGCACCCAGCAAACCAATCTTTTCCAGGACGCCAAATACGACGGCGTCTTCTCCATGTGGTACGGCAAAGGCCCCGGCGTCGACCGCTGCGGCGACGTCTTCAAGCATGCCAACAACGCCGGCTCCGCCAAGAACGGCGGCGTGCTGGTGCTGGCCGGCGACGACCATGCGGCCAAGTCCTCGTCCACCGCCCACCAGTCGGACCACATCCTCAACGCCTGCGGCATCCCGGTGCTGTATCCGTCGTCGGTGCAGGAATACATCGACTACGGCCTGCACGCCTGGGCCATGAGCCGTTACACCGGCCTGTGGGTATCGATGAAGTGCGTCACCGACATCATCGAATCCGGCGCCGTGGTGGACTTCGACCCGGACCGCGTCAAGATCGAACTGCCGACCGACTTCGAGCTGCCAGCCGGCGGCCTGAATATCCGCTGGCCGGACACCGTGCTCGATATGGAAGTGCGGATGAACAGCTACAAGTGGTACGCCGCACTGGCCTACTGCCGCGCGAATAAGCTGAACAAAATTATCTGGGACTCGCCGAAGCCGAAGATCGGCATCATCACCGCCGGCAAATCCTACCTGGACACGCGCCAGGCGCTGGCCGACCTGGGCATCGACGAGCAGGCCGCCGCCGACATCGGCATCCGCCTGTACAAGATCGGCATGACCTGGCCGCTGGAAGCGGACGGCGTGCACGAATTCGCCAAGGGCCTGGACGAGATCCTGGTGGTCGAAGAGAAGCGCCAGATCCTCGAATACGCGCTGAAGGAAGAGCTGTACAACCTGCCGGATGGCGAGCGTCCGCGCGTGGTCGGCAAGTTCGACGACACCGGCGAGTGGAGCAACAAGGGCAAGACCGGCCACGGCGACTGGCTGCTGCCAGCCACCTATGAGCTGAACCCGGCGCAGATCGCGCGCGCCATCGCCTCGCGCATCGCCCACTACTGCGCCGGCCATCCGGTCGTGCAGCGCGTGCAGGAGCGCGTGGCCTTCCTGGAAGCGAAGGAACTGGCGCTGAAAACGCTGTCGGTCAAACCGAATCCGCAGACCGACCGCACGCCGTTCTTCTGCTCCGGCTGCCCGCACAACTCGTCGACCAAGGTGCCGGAAGGCTCGCGCGCGCTGGCCGGCATCGGTTGCCACTACATGGTGCTGTGGATGGACCGCGAAACCTCGACCTTCACCCATATGGGCGCGGAGGGCGTGACCTGGGTAGGCCAGGCGCCGTTCACCAACGAGAAGCACGTCTTCACCAACCTGGGCGACGGCACCTACTTCCACTCCGGGATACTGGCGATCCGCGCGGCGGTGGCGGCCAAGGTCAACATCACCTACAAGATCCTGTTCAACGACGCCGTCGCCATGACCGGCGGCCAGGCCTTCGACGGTCCGCTGGACCCTGGCATGATCTCGCGCCAGATCGCCGCCGAAGGCGTCACGCCGATCATCGTCGTCACTGACGAACCGGAAAAATACCCGGCCGATTACAAATGGGCGGAAGGCGTCACCGTGCGCCATCGCAGCGAGTTGATGGACGTGCAGCGCGAACTGCGCGACAAGCCGGGCGTCTCGGCCATGATCTACGACCAGACCTGCGCCTCCGAGAAGCGTCGCCGCCGGAAGCGCAACGAGTACCCGGATCCGGCCAAGCGCGCGGTCATCAACGAAGCCGTCTGCGAAGGCTGCGGCGACTGCTCGGTGCAGTCCAACTGCCTGTCGGTGGAACCGCTGGAGACGGAACTGGGCCGCAAGCGCCAGATCAACCAGTCGTCCTGCAACAAGGACTTCTCGTGCACCACCGGTTTCTGCCCGAGCTTTGTGACGGTGGAAGGCGGGGCGCTGAAGAAGCCGAAGAAGGCCGCCGTGGGTGAAGGTCCTCAGGCCGTGCTGCCTACGCCTGTGCTGCCGTCGACGGAAACGCCGTACGGCATCCTGATCACCGGCATCGGCGGCACCGGCGTGGTAACGGTCGGCCAGATCCTGGCGGTCGCGGCTCACGTCGAAGGCAAGGGCGCCATCGTGCTGGACATGAGCGGACTGGCCCAGAAGGGCGGCCCGGTGATGTCGCACGTGCGCCTGGCGGACAAGCAGTCCGACCTGCACTCGACCCGCGTCGGCACCGGCAGCGCCGACCTGGTGGTGGGCTGCGACCTGATCGTCACCGCCTCGCGCGACGCCCTGTCGCGCATGGGCGAAGGCCGCACGCACGCGATGATCAACTCGACCGGCTCGTCGACGGCGGCGTTTGTGAAGAATCCGGACTGGCAGTTCCCGGACGCTTCCTCGCGCGGCGAAATCGTCAAGGCCTGCGGCAATGAGCTGGTGGACTTCGTCGACGCCGGCCAGATCGCCACCGCGCTGATGGGCGACTCGATCGCCACCAATATGTTCATGCTGGGTTATGCGTTCCAGAAGGGCCATGTGCCGCTGAGCGAAGCATCGCTGATCAAGGCGATCGAGCTCAATGGCGTGTCGGTGGGCTTCAACAAATCGGCCTTCAACTGGGGACGCACCGCCGCCCACGACCTGGCTTCCGTGACCAAGCTGACCACGCCGGCCAAGGTGATCGAGTTCAAACGCATCCAGACGCTGGACGACGTCGTCGCCCGCCGCGTGGAGCTGCTGACCGCCTACCAGGATGCGGATTATGCTAAACAGTATAAATCGTTCATCGACCAGGTCCGCGCGGAAGAGGCCAAGCTGGGCAAGACCACCCGCCTGAGCGAAGCCGTGGCGCGCTACTTCTACAAGCTGATGGCGTACAAGGACGAGTATGAAGTCGCGCGCCTGTACACCGACGGTGCATTCCAGCAGAAGATCGCCGGCATGTTCGAAGGCGACATCAAGCTGAAGTTCCACCTGGCGCCGCCGCTGCTGGCCAAGCACGATGCCGAAGGCCACCTGATCAAGCAGGAATTCGGCCCTTGGATGATGAAGGCGTTCGGCTTGCTGGCCAAGTTCAAAGGCCTGCGTGGCTCGAAGCTGGACATCTTCGGCTACACGGCGGAGCGCAAGATGGAACGCGCGCTGATCGGCGAGTACCGCGACACCGTGACCTCGCTGCTGCCGAAGCTGACGGCGGAGAACCTGTCGCAGGCGGTGGCCATCGCCAGCATCCCTGAAGACATCCGCGGCTACGGCCACGTGAAGGAGCGTCACTTCAAGGCGGCCAAGCAGAAGGAAGCGGCCTTGCTGGCGGCCTTCGGCAAACCGGCATCGTCCGACGCGGCGCCGCACGCAGCCTGAGTTTGACGGGCACCTGAAAAGCCGAGGCTAGTCCTCGGCTTTTTTTTGCACCAAAATAATGCATAAGTAAGGAAGAAATCATTCGTTCAGCTTTGATCCGTGGCTTGATAAGGTGGCATCCTTTTCTTACCCCGGATCATCTCAATGAAAACAAAATTTGAATTGAAGCCGCTGGCGGCGGGCGCTATCGCGCTGCTGTGCGGCGCTGCCGACCCTGCGCTGGCGCAGGAGGCGGCCGCAGTCACCGCTGCGCCGCCTGCCGTCGTCGTCACCGGCTCGCGCATTCCGCGCGCCAGCCTGGAAGGACCTTCCGCCGTCACCGTCATCACCGGCGAGGACATCACCAAGCAAGGCTACAAGAACGTCTTCGATGCGCTCAGCAACCTGACGCAGAACAGCGGCTTCACCCAAGGCGCCGACTTCGGCAACACCTTCACGCCGTCGGCCAACACCATCAGCCTGCGCGGCCTCGGGCCCAATCACACGCTGGTGCTGCTCAACGGCCGGCGCCTGGCGGACTTCCCGATAGCCTACGAAGGCACGGTCAACTTCACCAACCTGGCCAACATCCCGTCGAGCGTGGTGGACCACATCGAGATCCTCAGCGGCGGCGCTTCCGCCGTCTACGGCTCGGACGCGATCGCCGGCGTGGTCAACATCATCCTGAAGAAAAAGGCCAGTGGCCTGGACGTCAATCTCAAGGCCGGCGGCACCACGCGCGGCGGCGGCGGCGACCAGCGCCTGCAGCTGACCGGCGGCGACAGCTACGGCAAGCTCAATACGCTGTTCAGCGCCGAATTCCTGGAACGCGATCCGCTGTGGAGCCGCGAGCGCGAATTCATGAGCGCCAAGGTGGGCGTGGCGCCGACTCCTCTGCTGTGGCGCAAGAACGTCGACACCGGCAAGTACATCGATCCGGGCGACACCTGCGCCAAGCTGGGCGACCTGTTCGGCGGCAGCACCGTCAAGTACACCGCCAAGGCGGGCAGCTACTGCGCCAGCCCGAAAGTGGCGCCGACCTACTGGACCACGCAGACCAAAAACAGCAGCCAGAACCTGTTCGGCAGCGCCAACTACGAGCTGTCGCCTTCCACCACCTTGTTCGCCGAGGCGCTGTATGGCCAGAACCGCAGCGCCAACAACACGCGCGGTCCGTCGTGGACCTCGGTGGCGACCGCCGACACCTATTTCTGGAACCAGAACACCAAGACCAACGAGGCCTGGAACCGCTACATCTCGCCGGAGGAAATCGGCGGCGTGCAGCGCTACAACCGCAGCTGGGATGACCAGGCCGCGTCGCTGTCGTTCGGCGCCAAGGGCGCGATCCCCGGCACCAGCTGGCAGTACGAGGCCGGCTACACGGCCTCGCTGTACAAGAGCGAGAGCCATACGCCGCGCGCGCTGGCCAACATCGACAGCTTCTTCCTCGGCCCCAAACTGGGTGTGGACGCGGACGGCGTACCGATCTACGCGCCCGATCCGGCGCGCCTGAGCAAGCGCCTGACGCCGGCGGAATTCGACAGCATCACCGGCACTGCGGTCAGCAACGACAAATCGTGGACCAACACCGTCAGCCTCAGCGCCAACGGCGAGGTGTTCAACTTGCCGGCCGGTCCGGTCAAGCTGGCGACGGTGGCGGAGCTGGGCAAGCAGGGCTTCTCGAACACGCCGGACCCGCGCATCAACCAGGGCTACTTCAACACGGTAACGCCGTCCGACGTGACGGCCGGCACCCGCAAGCGCTATGCGCTGGGCGTGGAGGCGAATGTGCCGCTGCTGGAGAAACTCGACGCCACCGTGGCCACCCGCTATGACCGCTACAGTTTCGCCGGCCGCAGCGACGGCAAGCTGGCCTACAACGCCGGCCTGGAATGGCGCCCGGCCACGCGGCTGCTGCTGCGCGCGAACCATGCCACCAGCTTCCGCGCGCCGGACATGAACTACATCTACAAGGCGCGCGGCACCGGCTACTACTCGTCGACCACCGACTACTACCGCTGCGCCAAGGCCGGCCAGCCGGTCGACACCTGCGAGTTCGCCAACGTATCGCCGGGGTCGAACTACGTGCAGTCCGGCAGCAAGGACCTGCGCTCGGAAAAAGGCCGTTCCTCTGGCTTGGGCGCGGTGTGGTCGCCGAGCGCCAGCTTCGATGTGTCGCTGGACTACTGGAACATCAAGATCGACGACCTGGTCACCAACCTGAGCGCCGACAAGCTGCTGCGCGACGAATCGAATTGCCGCATCGGCGGCGACCTGACCTCGCCGACCTGCGCCGACGCCATCGCCCGCATCGTCCGCAATCCGCTGACGGCCTTGAACAAGCCGGGCGAGATCAAGGAAATCCTGGTCAACCCGATCAACGCGGCGTCGACCAGCGTCAGCGGGATCGACGTCAGCGCCAAGCACGTGCTGCGCACCCAGGCTTACGGCGTGTGGATTTCGAAGGTCAATTATTCGAAGACGCTGAGCGCCAAGTCGCGCCAGTTCTCCGGCGACGAGCTGCGGGACGACCGCGAAGACCTGGGCAACTCCGACTGGCGCGACAAGCTCAATGCCAGCCTGACCTGGAACCAGGGCGACTGGTCGAACACGCTGTTCCTGCAGCGCTACGGCAAGGTGCCCAACGGGGGCGGCACCGCCTTCCTGTCGCCGACCACGCTGGCCAACGCCAGCGTCGTGTATCGCCTGAACCAGCGCACCACGGTGTCGGTGGCGGTCAACAACCTGTTCAACAAGGTCAAGCCCGACACCAGCGGCGGCTGGCCGTACTACCCGGTGGGTAACTACAACCCGACCGGCCGCCAGGGCTGGGTCGAGCTGAACTACCACTTCGGTTCCTAAGCCGGCCGGCGCTGCGCGACCAGTTCGCGCAGCGCCGGATCGCTGATCTCGAATACATCGAACATGCCCAGTGCCGCCATCGCCGGCACCGCATCGACGATGTCGGCCCGCGCTTCGTCGCGGGCTTTTTCCGTGCTGTCCGCCGCCTGCAAGGTGCGGGCATTGGCCAGGAAGGCGCCGACGGTGCCCTTCCTGACGGTGACGCCGTTGAATTCTCCGGTGTTGACGTGGTCCGGCAGTATGTCCTGTGCTCGCATGATGCAATCTCCTTCGTGGTTGATGAGGACTCCATCTTGCCAGCCGCGGCGTGGCCTGACTTGCGCTGAGAGGCCATAATATGTCGCATTCAGGCCAGGGCCTTGTCGCGCGCCGCCGCGTGGCCGGCATACTCGGTCAGCCAGTACAGCAGCGCCAGGCCGGGGAAGGCCATGCCGGTCAACAGCGCCGCGTGCCAGCCGTGGGTGGCGTACATCCAGCCGCCCAGCGCCGAACCGAGCGCGCCGCCGGCGAAGAACAGCGCGAAGTACACGCCATTCAGGCGGCTGCGCACTTCCGCGCCCAGCGTGAAGATGGCGCGCTGGCCCAGCACCAGGTTGGCCGCCACGCCCATGTCCAGCACGATCGACGCAATCACCAGGATCGCCAGCGCCAGGTTGCGCAGTTCCGGAACCTGCGGCGCCAGCAGCGGCAGCGCAAAACCGATCACGCCCAGCACCAGCGCGGCGGCGGTCGCCATCAGCGTGTGGCCGGCGTCGGCCAGGCGGCCGGCGATCGGCGAGGCCACGGCGCCCGCCATGCCGACCAGCGCGAACACCGCGATGCCGGTCTGCGACAGGTGGAACTGCGGGCCGGCCAGCATCAGCGGGGTGACGGTCCAGAACAGGCTGAAGGCGCCGAACAGGCCGGCGTGATAGGCGGCGCGGCGGCGCAGCAGCGGCGTGCGCAGGAACAGCTGCCACAGGGACGCCATCAGCGCCGGATAGGCGATCTGCGCGGCCGGCGCGCGCAGCGGCAGTTTGGCGCGCAGCACCAGCGCCACCGCCAGCACCACCACGGCGGCGCCGCCGAACACCACATGCCAGTTGCTGGCGTCGGCGATCAGGCTGGCGGCGGGACGGGCCAGCATGATCCCCAGCAGCAGGCCGCTGACCACCTTGCCGACCGTGTGGCCGCGCGTCTCCTCTTTCGACAGATGGGCGGCGAACGGCACGATGATCTGCGCCGCCACCGAACCCAGGCCGATGCCCAGCGCGGCGGTCAGGAACATCCAGGCGCTGGTGCTGAGCGCGGCCAGCACCAGCATGGCGGCGGTGAACAGCAGGCCGGTGACGATCAGGCGGCGGTTCTCCAGCAGGTCGCCCAGCGGCACCACGAACAGCAGGCCGAGGGTGTAGCCGATCTGCGTCAGCGTGACGATCAGGCCGGCCGCCTGCGGCGACAGCCCGGTGGCGGCGCTGATCGGGCCGACCAGGGTTTGCGCGTAGTACAGGTTGGCGACGATCAGGCCGGTCGCGGCGGCCAGCAGCAACACCATGCCGGGGCTGATGTCGTCTTGTGCGGGATTGCTCATGTTGACTCCTGGGGTAAATGGTTCAGTGGGTATGGGCAGAGTCTAGACAAAAGCCAGGCAAAGATAATCAGGGCATAATGCACCTATACTTTTCATATTAAGTGAACAATCGTGGACAGACTGAAGGCCATGCAGACCTTTGTGCGGATCGTCGAGGCCAACAGCTTCACCAAGGCCGCCGAAACGCTGGACCTGCCGCGCGCCGCGCTGACGGCGACGCTGAAAAACCTGGAAGCCTTCCTCGGCGTGCAGCTGCTGCAGCGGACCACGCGCCGCCTGTCGCTCACGCCCGACGGCGCCGACTACTTCCAGAAGTGCCTGGAGATCCTGCAGGCGGTGGAGGATGCGGAAAGCGGCTTTCGCGGCCAGCACGCGATTCGACCCAAAGGCAAGTTGCGCATCGAGCTGCCGGGCGCCGTCGGCCGCCATCTGGTGATACCGCATATCGGCGGCTTCTGCCGCGATTATCCGGACATCGAGCTGGTGGTCAGCCTGGCCGAGCGCATGGCCGACCTGACGCAGGAGGGCATCGATTGCGCACTGCGGGTGGGCGCGCTGCCGGATTCGGCGATGATCGGCCGGCGCCTCGGCGACATGCAGTTCCTCACTTGCGCGTCGCCGGCCTACCTGGCGCGCCACGGCGTGCCGCGCACGCCGCGGGACTTGGGCCAGCACCGCGGTGTGATGCATTTTTCCGGCCGCACCGGCCGCCCCTTCGAGTGGGACTATCTGGTCGGCGGCCGCGTGTTCGTGGCCGAACCGGTCGCCGTGATCGCCGTCACCGATCCGGACGCCTACATCGCCTGCGCCTTGCAGGATATGGGCCTGATCCAGGCCGCGCGCTACCAGGTGCGTCCTCACTTGGCCAGTGGCGCGCTGGTCGAGGTGCTGGCCGACACGCTGCCGGCGCCGATGCCGATGTCGCTGGTCTATCCGCAGGGACGCATGGCGTCGCCCCGCGTGCGCGCCTTCGCCGAGTGGATGGCGGGTCTGTTCCGGGACAACCCGGACCTGCGGAATTAATTTGTAAGCAATCTGTAATCGCCGCGGCGGCGGCGGTTTTGCCGACTATAATCTGCGGCGATGAAACTGACCAAGACACTCGCTTCCTGCTCCGCCATGCTGGTGCTGCTGGCCGCATGCGGCGGCGACAGCGCCCCCGTGCCCACGCCCACGCCGCCTCCTGACCCCACGCCAACGCCTACGCCGACGCCAGTCTATGCCGATGCGGCGCCCGGCAGTTCGTCGGCGTTGGAGAACCGTTGTGAAGTCATGCATCCCGGGCATATCCAGAACCTGCCGGGAACGCAGGCCGACGAGAAGGGCTTCCTGCGCGCCGTCACCGAAGAGACCTACTTGTGGAACAGCGAAGTGCCGGCGCTGAACGCCACCGAATTCCCCTCCACGCTGGCCTGGTTCAATGCCTTGAAGACGCCGCTGCTGACCGCCTCCGGCCACCCCAAGGACCGCTTCCACTTCACCTATCCCACCGAGACCTGGGAAGCGTTGAACAGCGGCGTCGAGCTGGGTTACGGGCTGACCTGGTCCGTCGGGCTCACCAAGGCGCCGCGTTCCTGGCGCGTGGCGATCGTGGACGCCGGGTCGCCCGCCGCCGTCGCCGGTGTGCGCCGTGGCGACGCGCTGATCATGATCGACGGCGCCGACTTCATCAACAGCAACGATACCGACGCGGTGGCGCGCTTCAACGCGGCCTTGTATCCCGCCCAAGCCGGCGACCGCCATACGCTGACCTTCTGGCGCGACGGCGCCTCGTTCGACGCCGTCATGGCGGCGAGCCAGGTTTCGGTCGCCTCGGTGCAGAACACGCGGGTGATCGATACGCCGGCCGGCAAGGTCGGCTACCTGACCTTCAATACCCACAATTCGCCGGCGGAACGGCAGCTGTACCAGGCGATCGGCACGCTGCAGGCAGCCGGCGTCGCCGATCTGGTGCTGGACTTGCGCTACAACGGCGGCGGGCTGTTGTCCATCGCCAGCGAGTTGGCCTACATGATTGCCGGGCCGGCCGCCACCGATGGAAAAATCTTCCTGAAGTACAGCACCAACGGCCGCCTGAGCCCCGGCCGCCCCCTGTCCTTCACCACGAAGATGACGGAAGTCAGCGTCCAGCATCCGCTGCCGGTGGTGACGCCGCTGCCGCATCTGGACCTGAAGCGGGTGACCATACTCGCCGGCCCCGGCACCTGCTCGGCCAGCGAGGCGCTGATCAATGGCCTGCGCGGTATTGACATCGACGTGACGCTGGTCGGCGGCCAGACCTGCGGCAAACCCTACGCATTCATCCCGATCGCCAACTGCGGCACCACCTATTTCATGGTGCAGTACAAGAGCGTCAACCAGAAGGGGCAGTCGGACTTCGAAGAAGGCTTCGCGCCAAGCTGCGCCACCGCCGACGATCTTGGCCGGGCGCTGGGCGATCCGGCCGAGGGGATGCTGGCGCAAGCCCTGCGCCTGCGCAGTGGACAGGCCTGCGCCAGTCCGGCATTGGCGGCGACGGCGTTGCGCCAGGGCGGCAGCGCCGCCCGTGCGCCGGCGCGGCCGGAGGTGATGACACGTTTGCCGCCGAAGGAAATCGCCATCGTCCCGGCCGATCGATAGGTCCGGTGCGCCGGCGCGCAAAGCCGACTATAATTTTCGACACGACCGATGCCTGCCAGCGCATCGGCGCTTTCTGGAGCCTTGCTGATGATACGTCCCGCACTACTGCTCGCCCTTGCCGCCGCCGCTCCGCTGGCCGGCGCCGCCGCCAATTCCGCCTCCGCCGCTTCGTCGCTGACGACGATTTCCGAACGCTCCGGCTTCCAGAACACCGGCCGCTACGACGAAGTCGTCGACCTGTGCGGGCGCTTCCAGAAAGCGTATCCGAAACAGGTGCGCTGCTTTGAATTCGGCCGCACGCCGGAAGGCCGTCCGATGCTGGCGCTGGCCGTCTCGCGCACCGGCGCGCTGAGCGCCGAACAGGCGAAGAAGCGCGGCGTGCCGGTGCTGCTGGTGCAGGGCGGCATCCACGCCGGCGAAATCGACGGCAAGGACGCCGGCTTCCTGGCGCTGCGCGAGGCGCTGGAGAACCAGGCCGCGCCGGGCGCGCTGGACAAGCAGGTGCTGTTGTTCGTCCCGGTGTTCAACGTCGACGGCCATGAGCGCTTCGGCAAATGGAACCGCCCCAACCAGCGCGGCCCGGTGGAAATGGGCTGGCGCACCACGGCGCAGAACTACAACCTGAACCGCGACTACGTCAAAGCCGACGCGCCGGAAATGCAGGCCATGCTGGCGCTGGTGAACGCCTGGGATCCGCTGGCCTATATCGACCTGCACGTCACCGACGGCGCCAAGTTCCAGCCCGACGTCTCGATCCAGGTCGAGCCGGTGCACGGCGGCGACGAGGAGTTGAAGCGGGCCGGCCTGGCGCTGCAAACGGCGGTGATCGCCGACCTGAAGGCGCAGGGTTCCGATCCCAAGCCGTACTACATTTCGTTCGCGACCGACGACGACCCGAGCTCCGGCTTCGTCGACAGCATGGCGACGGCGCGCTTCTCGTCCGGCTATTTCCCGATGCGTAACCGCTTCGCGATGCTGGTCGAAACCCACTCGTGGAAGGACTACCCGACCCGCGTGCGCATCACCCGCAACACCATCGTCTCGCTGCTGTCGCAGGTCGCCGCCCACGGCAAGGAATGGCAGAAGATGGCGCAGGAAGCCGACGTGCGCGCCGCCGCCATGGCCGGCGCCGATTTCCCGATCAGCTACCGCACCACCTTCAACGCCAAGACCATCGAGTTCCCCGGCTACGAGTACACGCGCACCTATTCGGAAGTGTCGGGCGGGCTGATGACGCATTACGACGAGACCAAGCCGCAGACCTGGACCCTGCCGCTGCGCGACGAAGTGGTGCCGGACCTGAAGATCGCCGCGCCCAAGGGCGGCTACCTGGTGCCGCTGGCCGATGCGGCCCGCGTCGGCGCCAAGCTGAAACTGCACGGCATCGCCTTCAAGGTGGTGGCGGCGGACCTGATGTCGGCCGAAGTGGAGACCTTCCGCGCGACCAAGACCAAATTCGGCGCGCAGTCGTTCGAGGGCCGTCAATCGCTGGCGGTGGAAGGCGACTGGGGACGCGAGCGCCGCAGCGTGGCGAAGGGCGCGCTGTTCGTGCCGATCGCGCAGCCGAAGGCGCGCCTGGTGATGACGATGCTGGAGCCGCGCGGCGCCGATTCGCTGCTGGCCTGGGGCGAATTCAACAACGCCTTCGAGCGCAAGGAGTACATGGAGGAGTATGTGGCGGAGGACGTGGCGCGCGACCAGCTGGAAGCCGATCCGGCGCTGCGCGCCGAGTTCCAGAAAAAGCTCGACGGCGACGCGGAGTTCAACAAGAGCCAGGCCAAGCGGCTGGAGTTCTTCGCGCGCCGCCACGCATCGTGGGATGAGCGCTACAACCTTTACCCTGTGATGCGCACGGCGCTGAAGTACTAGTTGCCAGGACCGCCGCCAGCGGTGCTGGCGGCTGCCGTTCAGCCCTGTTGCAGCGGGATGATGCCGGGCACGGTGGTCGGCGTCGAACACGGTTCTTCGTCGAAGGCGATGTCGCCCAGCGGATTGGCCTGGCCGTCGGCCTTGATGTCCTTGAAGCCGAACAGGTCGCGGTCCATCAGGTGCGACGGCACCACCGTCGACAGCGACGAGAAGATGCTCTCCACGCGGCCGGGGAATTTCTTTTCCCATTCGCGCATCAGGCCCTTGATCTGCTTGCGCTGCAGGTTCTCCTGCGAGCCGCACAGGTCGCACGGGATGATGGGGAAGCCTTTGACCGCGGCATAGCGCTCGCTGTCTTCTTCCTTCACGTAGGCCATCGGGCGGATCACCATGTGCTTGCCGTCGTCGGACACCAGCTTGGCCGGCATGCCTTTGAGCTTCCCGCCGAAGAACATATTCAGGAAGAAGGTCTCGAGGATGTCGTCGCGGTGGTGGCCCAGCGCGATCTTGTTGCAGCCCAGTTCATCGGCCACGCGGTACAGGATGCCGCGGCGCAGGCGCGAGCACAGCGAGCAGGTGGTCTTGCCTTCCGGGATCAGGCGCTTGACGATGCTGTAGGTGTCCTGGTTCTCGATGTGGAACGGGATACCCAGTTCTTTCAGGTAGGCCGGCAGGATGTGGTCGGGGAAGTTGGGCTGCTTCTGGTCCAGGTTGACGGCGATGATCTCGAAGTTGATCGGCGCGCGTTCGCGCAGCGTCATCAGGATGTCCAGCAGCGCGTAGCTGTCCTTGCCGCCGGACAGGCAGACCATGACCTTGTCGCCGTCTTCGATCATGTTGAAATCGCCGATGGCCTGGCCCACCAGGCGGCACAGGCGCTTGTGCAGCTTGTTGTTCTCCAGCGCGATCTTCTCGGCCGACTTGCCGGTAGCTGCGGCTACGTTGTCGAGTACTGCGTTCATACGGTTTCCTTCTTGATCTTGAATACTTCCACGCCCACGCCTTCGCAGTCCGGGTAGACGTCCGGCTTCATGGTCGATACGCGGGCCGCGCGCACGCGCGGATGTTCCAGCATGGCGCTGACGATGTCGTCGCACAGGCTTTCCTGCAGATGGACGTGGCCGCGCGCCATCAGCTTGGCGATCGAGTCGCGCATGAAGTCGTAGTCCACCACTTCTTCCAGCTGGTCCTTGACCGGGGTCGAGACGGCCAGCGGGATGTACAGGTCGACGTTGATCAGCAAGCGCTGCTCGCCCTTCTTCTCGAACTCATAGACGCCGATGTTGATCAGCACTTCGTAATTGCGCAGGAACAGGCGGCGGCAGTCGTTCAGTTGCGGGTGGATCAGGGCGGACAGCATAGGATTACCTTTTCTCGATTGTATTCAGTATTTATTTGGCCAAAAACATCACGTCGCGCGGCAGCGGCATCAGGTGCTGGCCGCCGTCGACCAGCAGGGTGGTGCCGGTCAGCGCGCGCGCCGTGGCAGCGTAGACCACGCTGTCGGCGATATCTTCCGGGGTGCTGGAGCGGCCCAGCGGGGTTTGCCGGTGCGCTTGGGCGAAGCCGGCTTCGGTCTGGTCGCCGGACACCATGGTGATGCCGGGCGCGATGCCGACCACCCGCACCGCCGGCGCCAGCTGCTGCGCCAGCATGGTGGTGGCGGCATGCAGCGCCGCCTTGGACAGGGTGTACGACAAAAAATCAGGATTGAGATTGTACAGTTTTTGGTCGAGCAGGTTGATGACGACCCCCTGTTCGCCAGCAGCCAGGGCCGCGTGCAGCGCCTGCGCCAGGATCACCGGCGCGGCGACGTTGGCGCGCATGTGGGCGTCCAGCCGGTCGGCGGTGAAGTCGGCGGCGCTGTCGTAGTCGAACAGCGAGGCGTTGTTGACCACGCAGCGCAGCGCGCCCAGCGCGGCCACCGCCTGCGGCAGCAGCGCGCGCACGGCCGCTTCGTCGGCCAGGTCGCAGGGCAGGGCGACGGCGCGTCGGCCCAGCGCCTCGATCGCGGCGACCACTTCGCGCGCCTCGGCTTCGGACGCGCGGTAGTGCACCGCCACGTCCCAGCCGGCGCGCGCCAGTCCGAGCGCGATGGCGCGGCCGATGCGGCGGCCCGCGCCGGTGACGAGCGCCACTGGCGCGGCGGAGGTGGATGAATTGTGCTGTGCTGTCGTCATGGTTATTTGAGAAAACGTGTCGTTCCCGCGCAGGCGGGAACCCATACTCAGCATGGATTCCCGCCTGCGCGGGAAGGACGTTACATCTGTTATTGGCGGCCCGGCGCGCCGATTCGCTACAATGCCGGTTATGTCCCTACCTGTACCTTCCAGTGACGCGCTGGCCGCGTCCCACGCCCTGTCGCACCTGATCGCCGCCGAAATCTCGCGCAACGACGGTGCCATCTCCTTCGCCCGCTATATGGAACTGGCGCTGTACGCCCCCGATCTGGGCTACTACAGCGGCGGCTCCGCCAAACTAGGCAAAGATGGCGATTTTACAACCGCGCCCGAACTCACGCCGCTGTTCGGCGCGGCGGTGGCGCAGGCCGCAGCCGCTATTATCGCCCAAAGCGCGCCGCAGATCCTCGAATTCGGCGCCGGCACCGGCAAGCTGGCCTTCGACATCCTGACCGAGATGGCCGTCGCCGGGGTGGCGATCGAGCGTTATTTCATCGTCGAGCTGTCCGGCGAACTGCGCGCGCGCCAGCAGGAAAAGTTGCGCGATTTCCCCAACGTGCAGTGGCTCGATGAATTCCCCGACGCCTTCGACGGCGTGGTGGTCGGCAACGAGGTGCTCGACGCGATGCCGGTCCAGCTGGTCACCAAGCACCCGCAAGGCTGGCAGGAATTGCAGGTGACGGTGCGCGACGGCCGCTTCGATTATCTGGAAACGCCGGCCGGCGCCGAACTGCAGGCGCAGATCGACCTGCAAATCCAGGAGCACGACAGCCTGCCGGTCGGCTACGTGACCGAGGTGCACGGCGTGGCCTGCGGCTTCATGGCGACGCTGGCGCGCATGCTGCGCAACGGCCGCGCCAACGCCGCCTTCCTGTTCGACTACGGCTTTCCGGCGCACGAGTACTACCTGGGCCAGCGCGCCACCGGCACGCTGATGTGCCACTACCGCCATCACTCGCACCCGGACCCGTTCTATTATCCGGGCTTGCAGGACATTACCGCCCACGTCGACTTCACGGCGATGGCGCTGGCGGCGCAGGAGGCGGGCGCCGAGGTGCTGGCCTACCTGAACCAGGCCGGCTTCCTGATCGGCGCCGGCGCCGGCGACCTGTTGCTGCGCACCGATCCGTCCGACGCGCTGCGCTATCTGCCGCAGGCCAAGGCCCTGCAAAAGCTGTTGTCGCCGGCGGAGATGGGGGAATTGTTCAAGGTGCTGGTGATCGGCAAGAACGTTGTCTTGCCGGACGCCATAGCCGCCCAGGACCGCAGCCACCGCCTGTAGATTAAATGTTACAGTGATCAAAACAGCAAGGCTAATCCGTGCTTGATCGCTGAGCCGCTGAGTCGCGGCGCGCCAGATCGGCTATGATGAATGACGCGCGCTCGCCGGACAATTATTGGAACGATGGCAAAGATACACACTCACTATGACAACCTGAAAGTGTCGCGCATGGCGCCTCAGGAAGTCATACGTGCCGCCTACAAGGCGCTCAGTCAAAAATACCATCCGGACAAAAATCCGGGGGATGAGAAGGCTGCGCGCATCATGGCCATCCTCAACAGCGCCTACGACACCTTGTCCGACGCCCAGCGCCGCAAGGAACACGACGAATGGATCGCCGCCGAGGAGTGGGAGATCGAGTGGCTGGAGAGCACCCGCCACGAGGACGGCCATGGCCATCGCGGCGACAAGCATCGCCACGACGCGCCGGACCGGGCCTGGAGCCCGGAGACGGTCGACGACGCCCCGCGATCACGCCGTCCGGCCGCCTGGAAATGGTGGGCCGGCCTGGCGGCCAGCCTGGTGCTGGGCTGGGTGGGCGGCATGACCATGGTGGCCGAACCGCAGCTGCTGTCGTCCGCGCTGGCGGCGGCCTTGGGCAGCAAGGCCGACAACGGCAACGCGCGCGCACAGGCCCGCGCCGCCGCGCGTGATCCCAAGGCCGAGATGCGCGAGGCCTGGGCCGGCAACCAGCCTTATTATCCGGAAGCGAACAGCAGCCGGCCGGCGCCGATCAAGGTGCAGGCGCTGTCGCAGGTGATACTGCCGAATGCGGTCGCCGATTGCGACAGCGAGACCCAGACCCTGGTGGCGCCCAACGGCGAGCCGTGGCCGACGCAGTCCGGCTACATGACCGGTTTCCCGGTCGCCAACCGCGGCGACGACATGCAGCTGATGCTCGACAATGCGGGCAACGCCTCGGCGGTGTTCATCAAGATCTACGATACCGAGCGCCGCTCGAACGTGCGCTACGCCTACGTGCAGGCGCACGACAAGCTGGTGGTCGACAAGCTCGCCAACGGCAAGTACGAGATCCGCTACCAGAACCTGGACGTGGGCGCCAACCAGAGCGGCTGCTCGCCGGCCAGCCGCACGGCGGCGGCCAGCACGGCGCCACCGGCGCCGCCGGTCAGCAATTAAACTGCGCTAGAACTCTTCCCACTCCGAATTCATATCCGCCTTGGGCTTGGCCGCTGCTGTCGCGGCCGGCTTTGCGGCAGGATTTGCTGCGGCCTTGGGCGCCTGCTTGGCTGCGGCCTGGACGGGCGCTCTGGCGACGGCCCGACGGGCCACCGCGGCCGGCGCCGCCACCGCATAGCTGTCGTCGAGCTTGAACACGCTGACCGAGGCCGACAGCGTGGCCGCCTCGTCCTGCATGCTTTGCGCGGCGGCGGCGGCCTGTTCGACCAGCGCGGCGTTCTGCTGCGTCATCTCGTCCATCTGCGAGATGGCCTCGTTGACCTGCTCGATGCCCATGCTCTGTTCCTGGCTGGCCGAGGTGATCTCGGCCATGATGTCGGCCACCTGCTGCACCGAGGTGACGATCAGGCCCATGGTCTGGCCGGCCTCGTCGACCACGGCGCTGCCGCCGTCGACCTTTTCCACCGAATCGTCGATCAGCACCTTGATTTCCTTGGCCGCCGTGGCCGAGCGCTGCGCCAGGCTGCGCACTTCCGACGCCACCACCGCGAAACCGCGTCCCTGTTCGCCGGCGCGCGCCGCTTCCACCGCCGCGTTCAGGGCCAGGATATTGGTCTGGAACGCGATGCCGTCGATCACGCCGATGATGTCGACGATCTTGCTGGAGCTGGCCTTGATCGACCCCATGGTGTCGACCACCTGGGCCACCAGCTGGCCGCCGCGCGTGGCCACCGACGACGCCGAGATCACCAGCTGGTTGGCCTGGCGGGCGTTGTCGGCGTTCTGCTTGACGGTGGAGGTCAGCTCCTCCATGGTGCTGGCGGTCTGCTCCAGCGAGCTGGCCTGCGATTCGGTGCGTCCCGACAGGTCCATATTGCCGGTGGCGATTTCGCCCGAAGCCTGGTTGATGGTGGAGGTGCTGCGCCGCACCTCGTGCACGGTGCGCGCCAGGCTGGTGTTCATGTGCTGCAGCGCGGCCAGCAGCTCGCCGGTTTCGTCGCTGGCGCGCACGTCGATGCTGGTGCTGAGGTCACCGGCCGCCACCGATTTGGCGATCGCCACCGCCTCCTCCAGCGGGCCGGTGATCGAGGCCGTGATCCACACCGCCAGCGCGCCCGAGACGATCAGCGCCACCACCCCCAGCACGATCATCATGGTGCGCGAAAAGTCGATGTGGCCGGTGGCGACCTTGCCGCCGCCCTCGATGTCGCTCTTCTGCTGCTTGACCATGGCGCCGGTCAGCTCTTCCAGCGTGTCCAGCGCGGGGAAGGTTTCGCGGTTCATCAGCTCGGCCGCCTTGTCGCGCTCGTCCGCCTCGACCAGGTCGGCCACCTTCAGGAAGGAGGTGTTGTAGCTGGCGCGCGCCGCCTGGATCCTGGCCAGCAGCGCCTTCTCGTCGGGCGTTTCGGTCAGCTGGCCCAGCGTGGCCAGCGCGGCGTCGATGGCTTTCTTGTCCAGGTCTATCCGTTCGTAGCTCTTGGCGCGCTGCGCCTTGTCGCTGATGACGAACAGGGCCAGCACGCGGCGCGCATCCTCGCGCGCGGCGGCGTCGATGGTGGCGGCGGCCGAGGCGCTCGGCCAGTCGCGTTCGACGATGTCCCTGGCGCTCTGGCCGACCGCGCCGAAGCGGCCGATGGCGGTGACGATCATGATCAGCATCAGCAGCAGCACCAGGCCGAAGCCGGCGCCGAGCCGGGTCTTGATTTTATAGTCGGTCAAATTCATGGAGGTTCCGTCTTGATAGGGTCAGTTGGCGGCGGTGGCGACGTCGGTCAGGCCCATCTCGGCGCTCGACATCAGCTTGTCGATATCGACCAGGATCAGCATGCGCTCGTCGATGGTGCCCAGGCCGATGATGTAGTCGGAATTGAAGGCGGTGCCCATCTCCGGCGCCGGCTTGAGCTGGTCGGGCGTGAGGGTGGTGACGTCCGAGACCGAATCGACCACCATGCCGACCACGCGGCCGCCGATGTTGAGGATGATGACCACGGTGAACTGGTCGTACACCGGCTCGCCCAGCTTGAACTTGATGCGCATGTCGACCACCGGGATGATGATGCCGCGCAGGTTGATCACGCCCTTGATGAACTCCGGCGCGTTGGCGATGCGGGTGACCACCTCGTAGCCGCGGATCTCCTGCACCTTGAGGATGTCGATGCCGTATTCCTCGGCGCCGAGGGTGAAGGCGAGGAACTCCCTGCCGGCGATGTCCGATGCGTTTTCTTGCATGATTATGGTCCTTGAAATATTGATCTGACCGCGATACGCCTTGGTCGGCGTACGCGCCGCAATCCTTACAATGACGGCGCTAGCGTATCAGAGTCGGACCGCGATGACGAGCGCGGAAAAGCCGTGCATGGGCGAAAAACGCACGCCTGTTGCTATCAATTTCGAAGGGGGTTGTCACAGGGGGGGAATCTGATTATGCTAGGACCAAGACAGCCACGGGCCCAGCCCCAGGAGATGTGATGACAGATTCCACCGCCGCAGACGACAACTGGCTGATCCAGGAGGACGAGGAACCAGCTCCGGTTGACGGCACGGGGTCGCCGGACCAGCGCCTGTGGCGGGTGCTGATCGTCGACGACGACGTCGACGTCCACGCGGTCACGCGGCTGGCGCTGCGCAACGTCTCCTTCAAGGGGCGCGAGCTGGAACTGTTTTCCGCCTACAGCGGCCGCGAAGCCTACGACTTCCTGCGCGACACGCCGGACATCGCGCTGGTGCTGCTGGACGTGGTGATGGAAACCGACGACGCCGGCCTGCTGCTGGCGCGCCGCATCCGCGAGGAGCTGCACAACGCCATCGTGCGGGTGGTGCTGCGCACCGGCCAGCCGGGCCAGGCGCCCGAGCAGCGCGTGATCATCGAATACGACATCAACGACTACAAGGCCAAGACCGAGCTGACCACGCAGAAGCTGTTCACCACGGTGATCTCGGCGCTGCGCGCGTACGAAAGCCTGAACATGTTGGAGCGCAGCCGCATCGGCCTGGGCAAGATCCTGGCCGGCGCCACCAATCTGTACCAGATCCACTCGCTGCGCGAATTCGCCTCCGGCGTGCTGAACCAGGTGAGCGCCATCCTCGACGTCGGCGCCGACGGCGTGCTGTGCCTGATGCAGGGCGACACCGGCGTCACCAGCGTGGTGGCGGCCACCGGCAGCTATGCCGCATTGAGCGACTCGGAGCTGATGCCGACCGCCCATCCGCTGTGGCCGACCATCGCCAAGGCCTTCGCCGAAAAGAAAAGCCAGTTCGACCATCCGGCCAATGTGTTGTTCATCCACACGCAGGAAAACCGCGAGGTGGCGATTTCGGTCACGCCGCCGTGGCCGCTGGCGCAGATCCAGCGCGACCTGCTGGAGGTGTTCTGCCAGCGCATCGCGGCCGCGTTCGACAACCTGTACATGTTCGGCCAGCTGCGCAAGGCGCAGGAGGCCACCGTGGTGGCGCTGGCCGACCTGGCCGAGTTCCGCGACAGCGGCACCGGCGGCCATGTGCGGCGGGTGCAGATGCTGTCGACCTCGTTGGCCCAGCGGCTGGCCGGGCGCGGCGTGTATGGCGACGAGCTGACGCCGCAGCTGCTCGACATGATAGGCCTGGCCAGCATCCTGCACGATGTCGGCAAGGTCGCCACGCCGGACCACATCCTGCTCAAGCCGGGCATCCACACGCCGGAGGAGCGGGCCGAGATGCAGACCCACGCGGCGGTCGGCCGCACCATCCTGGAGCGCGCCGCCAACATGGTCGACGGCGTCAGCTACCTGACCTACGGCGCCGAGATCGCTGGCGGCCACCACGAGCATTACGACGGCAACGGCTATCCGAACCAGCTGGTGGGCAAGGACATCCCGATTTCCGCGCGCATCGTCGCCGTGGTGGACGTGTTCGACTCGCTGCTGCACGAGCGGCCGTACAAGGACCCGTGGCCGCACACCGAAGTGATGACCTATATCACCGACCGCGCCGGCAAGCAGTTCGATCCCGAGGTCGTGGCCGCGCTGCTGGACCTGATCGAGCGCGATCCGACCATCGGCCACACGCCGGACTAGGCTGCGCCCGCCGCGGGCGGATAGCTTCACGCCAGGATATGCCATGCCTTCGACCCCGCTCCCGTCCGACAGCGAACTGCGCCCCGTGCGCGGGGCGCTGCTGAAAAAGCTCAGCGGCGACGAGGGCATGTTCGCGCTGGGCGCGTCGGTGGCGCGGGTGGTGCAGATGGCCGACTCCGACGACCAGGGCACGCAAAACCTGGCCTACTACGTGCTGTCGGACGTGGCGCTGACGCAGAAGGTGCTGCGGCTGGCCAATACGCCGACCTACCGCGCCGCCGGCGGCACCGCCGTCACCACCATCTCGCGCGCGATTTCCCTGCTCGGCTTCGACAACGTCAAGACCACGGCGATGGCCATGCTGCTGGTCGACACGCTGGCCAACAGCAAGCACGCGCACAGCGTGCGGCTGGAACTGGAGGCGGCGCTGTGCGCCAGCCTGGTGGGACGCGAGATGGCGCGCCTGAGCATCTACCAGGGCGCCGAGGAGGCGGCCATCGGCGCGCTGTTCAAGAACATCGGCGCGCTGGTGGTGGCCTCGCACGAGCATGGGCTGTTCCGCGAGATCGGCCTGCTGACGGCGGCCGGCAAACTGACCCAGGCGCAGGCCGCGCTGCAGGTGCTGGGCTGCAGCTACGACAGCCTGTCGGCCGCCATCCTCAACGAATGGAAGATCCCGGACGTGATCGTGCGCTCGCTGGCGCCGCTGCCGCCGGGCGTTTGCAAGCCGGCCGCCAGCCGCCAGGAGTGGATGCGGCAGGTGGTGGCGTTCAGCATGGAGACGGCGCGGCTGCTGGCGCGCCGCCAGCGCGCCGACAGCGTCGAGGGCAGGGGGCTGGAGCAGCGCTACGGCGCCGCGCTCAATCTCGACCAGGCGCGCTTGACGCAGCTGTTCGCCACCGTGTCGCGCGACATGGACAGTTTGCTGGAGAGTTTGCAGATGGGCGCGCAGGCCGATCCCGACGACGGCGCGCCCGGCCTGCCCAGCGTGCTGGCGCAGGCGGCGATGGGGGCGGAGGCGGCGCCGCAGGGCAACCATCTGAGCGGCAAGCCGTACAACGCCCGCGAGCTGTTGCTGGCCGGGGTGCAGGAGGTGACGCAGATGCGCGCCGGCGGCCACGGCAAGGTCAACGACATCATCCAGGCGGTGCTGGAGACGCTGTACCGCGGCATGGGCTTCCGCTTCGCCACCGTTTGTCTGAAGGACATGCGCAGCGGCCAGTACCGGGCGCGGGTGGCGTTCGGCGAGCGCTATGTGGAGCGCCAGGCCGGCTTTGTGTTCCCCACCGCCAGCGGCGACGACCTGTTCCACCTGGCGATGCAGAACAACGCCGACCTGATGATCGCCGACGCCAGCGCGCCGAAGATCCGCGCGCTGCTGCCGGAATGGCACCGCCGCCTGCTGCCCGACGCCCGCAGCTTCATCGTGCTGCCGCTGGTGGTCAATTCAGTCCAGCTGGGCCTGTTCTACGCGGACCGCGCGCTGCCGGCGCCGGAGGGCGTGCCGCCCGACGAAACTTCGCTGATCCGCGCCCTCAAGGGCCAGGTGCTGGTGGCGCTGACCCCCGGCCCATGAACCGTCGTCCCCGCGCAGGCGGGGATCCATGCCGAGCCTGATCGGATGCGGCGTATGGATTCCCGCCTGCGCGGGAATGACGTTATGCTGCGATGGCGGCGTACTCGCTGCGCACCATGGCCTCGAACTGCGCCACCGGCATCGGCCGCGCGAACAGATAACCCTGCGCCTCGTCGCATTGCTTGGCGCTGAGGAAGTCGCGCTGGGCCTGGGTCTCGACGCCCTCGGCCACCACGCCCAGCCCCAGCGAGTGGGCCAGCGCGATGGTGGCGGCGACGATCACGGCGTCGTTCGGATCGCTCTCGATATCCTTGACGAAGCCGCGGTCGATCTTGATGCGGTCGATCTCGAACAGCTTCAGGTAGCTCAGCGAGGAATAGCCGGTGCCGAAATCGTCGATCGCCACCTTGAAGCCGCGCGAGCGCAATTCGATCAGCAGCGCGCGGCTGCGTTCCGGGTCCTGCATCGCCGCCGATTCGGTGATCTCCAGCTCCAGCAGGGCCGGGTCGATGCCGTGGGCGTCGACCAGCCGGTCCAGCTGCGGCAGCAGGCCGGCGCCGTGGCACTGGCGCGCCGACAGGTTGACCGCCAGCCGCAGGTGCGCCAGCCCCGGCGCGCGCCAGGAGGCCAGCAGGCGGCTGGCGCGCTGCAGCACCCAGTCGCCCAGCGGCAGGATCAGGCCCGATTCCTCGGCGATCGGGATGAAGCGGTCCGGCCCCACCATGCCCAGCTCCGGATGGTGCCAGCGCAGCAGCGCCTCGGCGCCGATGATGCGGCCGGACGCCAGCTCGACCTGCGGTTGCAGGTACAGCTCGAATTCGTTCTGCTCCAGCGCCTGCCACAGGCGGTTCTCCAGCATCAGGCGCTCGTGGGTGGCGCTGTTCATCTCGGCCGAGAAGAACTGGAAGTTGCCGCGGCCCTCGCTCTTGGCGGCGTACATGGCGGTGTCGGCGTGGCGCAGCAGGGTGCTGCCGTCCTCGCCGTCGGACGGGAACATGGCGACGCCGACGCTGGCGCCGCTGTGCACCGTCTTGCCTTGCAGGTGGTAGGGCGCGCCCAGCGATTCGACGATGCGCACCGCGATGTTGGACGCTTCGTCCGGCGTCACGCTGCCGGAGGTGACGACGATGAATTCGTCGCCGCCCAGGCGGGCGATGGTGTCGACCTCGCGCAGCAGTTCCTGCAGGCGCTGGGCGACGGCGATCAGCAGCAGGTCGCCGGTCTGGTGGCCGTGGGTGTCGTTGATCTTCTTGAAGTGGTCGAGGTCGATGAACAGCACCGCCGCCGCGCCGCCGCTGCGGCGGGTCTGCGCCAGCAACTGGTCCAGCCGCAGGTTCAGCGACAGGCGGTTGTCGAGGCCGGTCAGGGTGTCGTGGTGGGCCAGGCGGTGGATGCGTTCCTGCGCCAGCTGCTGCGCCGTCAGGTCGTGCAGGATGGCGACGAACAGGTGCTCGTCCGGCAGCTCCACTTCGCTGACCGACATCGCCAGCGGGAATTCGTTGCCGTCGCTGCGCCAGCCGGTCAGTTCGTATTCGTGGGTGACGCCGCAGGCGATCATGCGCAGCAGGCCGGCCGCGTCGAGGCCGGCGGCGTCGCCGACGCCGACCGGGATCAGGCGGTCCAGCGGCAGCTTGGTCATGTTCTCCGGCGCGTAGCCGAACAGGCGGCCGGCGGCGGCGTTGGCCGACATCAGCAGGCCGTCGCCGTCGATGGTGAGGATGGCGTCGGCCGCCTTGTTGAGGATGGCCTGCAGGCGCGCCTCGCGTTCGCGCAGGCGCGCCGTGCTGTCCTTGACCTGGGCCTGGATGCGCGCGCGTTCGCCGCTGATCAGCATCATCAGCGTGCCCAACAGGCCGGTCAGCAGCAGGCCGCAGGTCAGCACGGTCCAGCTTTGCCAGCCGCGCTGCTGCTGCAGGTAGGCCGGGGTCGGCGCCAGGGTCAGTTCGTAGATGCGGCCGCCGAAGTGCAGCTGGCGCTGGAAGTCGCCCGGCTCCGGCGCCCGTTGCAGGCTGTCGCGCACCACGCGGCGTGGGCCGTCGTCGTCCATGTCCTCGAAGCGTATCAGGAAGTGGCCGAACTCGGAGCGCTTGAGCGCCTGGTCCAGGTAGGCGTCGAACTGCATCGAGATCAGCAGCGAGCCGATGGCCTGGTGGCGATTGTTGTTGGGGTAGACAGTTTGCAGCAATAGCAAGCCGGAGCTGGCCTGCGTGCGTATCAGTTGCAGCGGCGCGGTGGCGGTCGGCTGGCCGGACTGGATGGCGCGCTCCAGCGCGGTGCGGCGCTGCGGATCGGACAGGAAGTCCAGGCCCTGGTAGACGCGGCTTTCGGCCGGCTCGATGTAGGTGGCGACGAAGTAGCGCTGGCGCTGCGCTGCGGCGGCGAGGTCGCCGTCGGCGTTGCGCTGGCGGATTTCGAAGCCCGGCGCGATCTGGGCGCGGCCCCAGGTTTCGAAGGCGGCGCGCTCGTCGCCGGCCACCGGCGTCAGCCAGGCCATCGACAGCAGCTCGGGGCGCTGGTCGAGGTAGCCGTGCGCCAGGTTGCCGAAGTCCTCGGCGCTGAGCGTGCGGCGCGGGTCGTTGAGGGCCTTGGCCATCGCATAGATGAAGCGTTCGTGCTCGCTGAACTGCGCCTGCAGCAGGTCGCCGGTCTGCTGCGCCTTGAGGCGGAACGCCTGCAGCTGCTGGTTGTTCTCCCAGCGGTCGGCCTGCAGGTAGATGGCGATGAAGGCCGCCGCCGACAGTACCAGCGGCAGGCCGACCAGCAGGCGGCGGCGCGACCACAGCGCGCGCGGGCGGCCGATGACGATCCAGGTCAGCGGCGCCGCCAGCAGGATGCCGATGGTGTCGCCCATCCACCAGGCCAGCCAGTCGAGGATGAGGGTGTCCCAGCGCAGGATGCCGAGCAGGCCCATGCCGCTCAGCGAGACGGTGCTGCTGATGACGGTGACGCCGGCCGCCAGCAGGATGAAGCGCACCACGTCGCGGCCGGAGCCGATGGCGGGATCGATGTAGCGGCGGAACAGGGTGCTGCCGGCCCAGGCTTGCAGCGAGGCGCCCAGCGCCGCGAAGCAGGCGCCGGCCAGCGCGGTGGCGCTGATGCCGCCGGGGCTGAGGAAGGGATAGATCAGGTTGACCGTCAGCGAGCCCAGCGCCACGGCCGGCAGCAGGCGGGCGCCGCCGATCACGCAGCAGGCCAGCGCCAGGCCGGCCGGCAGGAAGATCGGCGAGGCGTAGCCGGGCGGCAGCGCCAGCAGCAGGCCGAGACGGCCGGCGACGAAGTAACAGGCCAACAGGCCCAGATTGGCCAGCACCAGGCTGCGCAAACTACCGCTACGGTTGTTCAACTGCGGGGCTCCAGGTCTCAGTATCGTGGGCCGATTGTATAGGAATTCGTTGAACCTAAAAACAACACTTGCACATTTGCAGTTGGTGCAGTTAAAATCTCGCCCCGAAGCAGACAGTTCATCTTCACAGCGCGAATAGAGCAGTAAAAAACGCGGTGCGGGGTTGACAGGTCAAAGAAGTTGCTTCATACTCTGCGGTTCCTCGCGGAGGGGTGGCCGAGTGGTTAAAGGCGACAGACTGTAAATCTGTTCTTTCGAGTACGCTGGTTCGAATCCAGCCCCCTCCACCAAGTTTTTGCAAAAAGACTGGGTAACGCAAGTAGATGAAGAAGAATTGAACAATCCTCGCGGGTGTAGCTCAATGGTAGAGCAGAAGCCTTCCAAGCTTACGACGAGGGTTCGATTCCCTTCACCCGCTCCAGCTTGTTGCAATGCAGTAGTACCCCATAAGCCCTTTTAGCTCAGTGGTAGAGCACTCCCTTGGTAAGGGAGAGGCCACGTGTTCAATCCACGTAAAGGGCACCAGAATTCGCAGTATCCCGCAGTACCGCAGCATATAAATACATACGCAGCACTATCAAAGACAGTCGGGCGCACGCCCAGGCAATCACACCAAATCGTTAGGAGTCTAAAATGGCAAAAGAGAAATTCGAGCGGACCAAGCCGCACGTTAACGTCGGCACCATCGGCCACGTCGACCACGGCAAGACCACCCTGACCGCTGCGATCGCTACTGTTCTGTCGAAGAAATTCGGCGGCGAAGCTAAAGCATACGACCAGATCGATGCTGCTCCAGAAGAAAAAGCACGCGGCATTACCATCAACACCGCGCACGTCGAGTACGAAACCGCTACCCGTCACTACGCTCACGTTGATTGCCCAGGCCACGCCGACTACATCAAAAACATGATTACCGGTGCAGCGCAGATGGATGGCGCGATCCTGGTTTGCTCCGCAGCCGACGGCCCAATGCCACAGACCCGCGAGCACATCCTGCTGGCCCGTCAAGTTGGCGTTCCATACATCGTCGTGTTCCTGAACAAGTGCGATCTGGTCGATGACGAAGAGCTGCTGGAACTGGTTGAAATGGAAGTTCGCGAGTTGTTGTCGAAGTACGAATTCCCAGGCGACGACCTGCCTATCATCAAAGGTTCGGCACGTAAAGCGCTGGACGGCGACACCGGTCCTCTGGGCGAAGTAGCCATCATGGCTCTGGCTGACGCACTGGACAGCTACATCCCTACGCCGGAGCGCGCAGTGGACGGCGCCTTCCTGATGCCAGTGGAAGACGTGTTCTCGATCTCGGGTCGCGGTACCGTTGTGACCGGTCGTATCGAGCGCGGCATCATCAAAGTCGGCGAAGAGATCGAAATCGTTGGTATCACCGACACCGTCAAAACCATCTGCACCGGCGTGGAAATGTTCCGCAAACTGCTGGACCAGGGTATGGCTGGCGACAACGTCGGTCTGCTGCTGCGCGGCACCAAGCGTGAAGACGTACAGCGTGGTCAAGTTCTGGCGAAGCCAGGCTCGATCAAGCCGCACAACCACTTCACCGGCGAGATCTATGTTCTGTCGAAAGACGAAGGCGGCCGTCATACTCCGTTCTTCAACAACTATCGTCCACAGTTCTACTTCCGTACGACTGACGTGACCGGTTCGATCGAACTGCCAGCGGACAAAGAAATGGTTATGCCAGGCGATAACGTGTCGATCACCGTCAAGCTGATCAACCCGATCGCGATGGAAGAAGGTCTGCGCTTCGCAATCCGCGAAGGTGGCCGTACCGTTGGTGCAGGTGTTGTAGCGAAGATCATCGCTTAAGGAATACTGGTCGTACCACCAGGGGCGTCTCTGGTGGTATAATCGATATCCTTTGTAGTTTTACGTAGGGACGTAGCTCAATTGGCAGAGCGTCGGTCTCCAAAACCGAAGGTTGGGGGTTCGATGCCCTCCGTCCCTGCCACCGTTTTCAGGTGCAGGGCACCGAAAGTAAATATAAATGTCAAATCAATCCGTGCAGACCGTCAGCACGTCGAATGACAAGATTAAGGTTGCTCTGGCAATAGCCGTTGCAATCGCAGGTGTGGTCGGGTTTTATTACCTGTCAGACAAACCAGCTCTCGTACGCGCAGGCGCACTTGTAGCTGGTTTGGCTTTTGCCGTTCTGCTCTTGTGGACCTCGACGACTGGCCGTGAATTCCTGAATTTCGCCAAAGAAGCCGTACGCGAAACGAAAAAGGTCGTCTGGCCTACTCGTCGCGAAGCTACCCAGATCACGGGCATCGTGTTTGCCTTCGTGCTGGTGATGGCGCTGTTCCTGTGGGGCACGGACAAGACACTTGAGTTCCTGTTGTACGACGTCATTCTGGGTATACGAAAATAATGAGCGAAAATGTGCAAGACGACGTGCCGGGCGAAGCTCCGGCACAAGATGCTGGCGCAGCGCCTATCAGCGTACCAGTCAGCAACAAGCGCTGGTATGTTGTACACGCGTATTCCGGCATGGAAAAAAGCGTCCAGCGCGCACTGACGGAGCGCGTCGAGCGCGCCGGCATGCAGGACCAGTTCGGCCAGATCCTGGTGCCGACCGAAGAAGTTGTCGAAGTCAAGAACGGTCAAAAGTCCGTCACCGAGCGTCGTTTCTTCCCAGGTTACGTCCTGGTTGAGATGGAAATGACCGACGAAACGTGGCACCTGGTGAAAAACACCAATAAGGTAACCGGCTTCATCGGCGGCAAATCGAACAAGCCGACCCCGATTCCAGCGCGCGAGATCGACAAGATCATGCAGCAGATGCAAGAGGGTGTCGAGAAGCCACGGCCGAAAGTGCTGTACGAAGTGGGCGAGCAAGTCCGCATCAAGGATGGACCGTTCACCGATTTCAACGGCAATGTCGAAGAAGTCAATTACGAGAAATCCAAAGTGCGCGTGTCGGTCACCATCTTCGGCCGCGCTACTCCGGTGGAACTTGAGTTCGGCCAGGTCGAAAAAGTATAAGCAGCACCGTTCGCCAGAACGGGCGACGGTGTAAAAACCCGACAAATCTGGCAAAGAGGAGCCCCGCCCTGCAAATGCGCATGGTGGGGCGCTACTACTCATATCCAAGATAGGAGCCATCATGGCAAAGAAAATCATTGGTTTTATCAAGCTGCAAGTACCAGCTGGTAAAGCAAACCCATCCCCACCGATCGGTCCAGCTCTGGGTCAACGCGGTCTGAACATCATGGAATTCTGCAAAGCGTTCAACGCGCAGACCCAAGGTATGGAACCAGGCATGCCGATCCCGGTCGTGATCACCGCGTTCGCTGACAAGTCCTTCACCTTCGTGATGAAGACGCCTCCAGCAACCTTCCTGATCAAGAAGCACTCGGGCGTTGTCAAAGGTTCGCCGAAGCCACATACCGACAAAGTCGGTAAGCTGACCCGCGCTCAAGCTGAAGAAATCGCTAAATTGAAAACCCCTGATCTGACCGCTGCCGACCTGGATGCTGCTGTACGCACCATCGCTGGTTCCGCACGTTCGATGGGCATCACGGTGGAAGGTCTGTAATCATGGCAAAACTGTCCAAACGCGCTAAAGCTATCAAAGCCAAAGTTGATAGCACCAAGTCCTACGCATTCGACAACGCAGTCGCTCTGATCAAAGAACTGGCTACCGCCAAGTTCAATGAATCGATCGACGTGTCGGTACAACTGGGCGTGGATCCTAAGAAGTCGGATCAAGTCGTTCGCGGTTCCGTCGTGCTGCCAGCTGGCACCGGCAAGACCGTTCGCGTTGCTGTGTTCGCTTCGGGCGAAAAAGCTGAGCAGGCTAAAGCCGCCGGCGCCGACGTTGTTGGTATGGAAGACCTGGCCGAGCGCGTCAAAGCCGGCGACATGCCTTTCGATATCGTCATCGCTTCGCCAGACACCATGCGTATCGTTGGTACCCTGGGTCAGATCCTGGGCCCACGTGGCCTGATGCCTAACCCGAAAGTCGGCACCGTAACCCCTGACGTCGCTACCGCCGTGAAAAACGCGAAAGCCGGTCAAGTTCAGTACCGTACCGACAAAGCCGGTATCATCCACGCGACCATCGGCCGCAAATCGTTCGCTGATGCAGATCTGAAGAGCAACCTGGTTGCCCTGATCGACGCACTGAACAAAGCTAAGCCAGCTACCAGCAAGGGTGTCTACCTGCGCAAGGTATCGCTGTCGTCGACCATGGGCGCTGGCGTCCGTGTCGACCAGGCTACCCTGGCTGCCTAAGTTTTAAAAAATTAAGTCCCCGCGCCGCAAAGCGCAGGGCAGTTCTTTGGGCTGGTCGTTTCTTCGGGAACGGCCAGGCAATCAAAGACCGTTGGGCCGGATGCATCAGGTAGGCAACTGGTTAATTGAATTTTTCACCCAACGCAGATGGTGTACCCGATCAAGTTTCGTAGTCCATTGGACTCCTAAACCTCGGACGCCGTTGTTCGAACCGATGGCAGGCAGTTTGCCCGTCATCATTTAAGGAGGTTGACCGTGGGTCTCAATCTGAATGACAAAAAGGCCGTCGTCGCCGAAGTTTCCGCAAAAGTAGCAACTGCGCAAACTATCGTCGTGGCCGAATATCGTGGCATCCAGGTTGCTCACTTGACGCAACTTCGTGCCAAAGCGCGCGCTCAAGGCGTGTACCTGCGAGTGTTGAAAAACACCCTCGCTCGTCGCTCCGTCGAAGGCACGCAGTTCGCCAACCTGGCAGACAGCATGACCGGTCCGTTGATCTACTCGATCTCGGACGATGCCGTTGCAGCAGCTAAAGTCATCGCTGACTTCGCTAAAACCAACGACAAACTGGTCATCACCGCAGGTAACTACGCAGGCAAGCAGCTGGATAAAGCAGCTGTTGCAGCGTTGGCGAGCATTCCTAGCCGTGAAGTTCTCATCTCGCAGTTGTTGGGCGTTATGCTGGCTCCGGTGTCGGGCTTTGCACGTGGTCTGGCTGCTCTGGCAGCGAAAAAATCCGAAGGTGCTCCAGCTGTTGCCGAAGTGGCCGCAGAAGAAGCCCCAGCAGCAGCCTAATAGCTGCTGCGTTCCGGCCTGAGGGCCGGGCCGATCTTTTCTCAAGTACCAATCTGATGTATTAACGAATCAAAAAATTATTGGAGTTTCAAATGGCAATTAGCAAAGACGACATCCTGAACGCAGTTAGCGAAATGTCCGTAATGGACCTGAACGACCTGGTCAAAGCTTTCGAAGAAAAATTCGGCGTTTCGGCCGCTGCAATGGCTGCTCCAGCAGCTGGCGGCGCTGCTGCTGCGGTTGCTGAAGAGCAAACCGAATTCAACGTTGTTCTGACCGAAGTCGGCGCGAACAAAGTTGGCGTAATTAAAGCAGTTCGCGAAATCACCGGTCTGGGCCTGAAAGAAGCCAAAGACGTGGTTGATGGCGCTCCTAAGACCGTTAAAGAAGCCCTGTCGAAAGCTGACGCTGAAGCCGCTAAGAAAAAGCTGGAAGAAGCTGGCGCCAAGGCCGACCTGAAGTAATCAAGTTGTACGGCGGCTAGTTAGTTAGCGCCACGAGCCAAAGCTGCGGATTTCCCTTGTTAAAGGGGGAAATCCGGCTTTGGCTCCTTTGTCGTCCTCGTCGTATTTGTAGCGTTTGTCCGACGCCGCAGTTTTATCGAATCAGCTGGAAATGGTAGAAGTTTCAGGTTTCGTCTGTGTGACATGCAGCCGATCTTGTTGCTGAAGTGGCTAATTTTGCACTGGCAAAACCTGAATTTTTTATCCTTTCTGTCACTCACGGAGTGTCCATGCACTACTCATTTACTGAGAAGAAACGCATTCGCAAATCATTCGCGAAGCGCGCCAACGTTCACCACGTTCCGTTCCTGCTGGCTACCCAGCTCGAGTCCTACCATAGTTTCTTGCAAGAAGACGTAGCACCGTCGACACGCAAGAACGACGGCCTGCAGTCGGCCTTTACCTCGATATTCCCTATCGTTTCGCACAATGGCTTTGCGCGTCTCGAATTCCTGTCGTATGTCCTGGGCGACCCCGCCTTCGACGTCAAGGAATGCCAACTGCGCGGCCTGACCTTCGCGTCGCCGCTGCGCGCCAAGGTGCGTCTGGTGATCCTGGACAAGGAATCGCCGACCAAGCCGGTCGTCAAAGAGATGAAGGAACAGGAAGTCTACATGGGCGAACTGCCCCTGATGACCACCACCGGTTCGTTCGTCATCAATGGTACCGAGCGCGTTATCGTTTCGCAGCTGCATCGCTCCCCTGGTGTGTTCTTTGAACACGACCGCGGCAAGACCCACTCGTCCGGCAAACTGCTGTTCTCCGCGCGTATCATTCCTTACCGCGGTTCGTGGCTGGACTTCGAGTTCGACCCGAAAGACATCCTGTTCTTCCGCGTCGACCGCCGCCGCAAGATGCCGGTGACGATACTGCTGAAAGCAATCGGCATGTCGCACGAGCAGATCCTGGCGAACTTCTTCGTGTTCGACAATTTCAACCTGCGCTCCGAAGGCGCGGAAATGGAATTCGTCGCCGAACGCCTGCGTGGCGAAGTCGCACGTTTCGACATCGTCAACAAGGAAGGCAAGACGCTGGTCCTGAAGGACAAGCGTATCAACGCCAAGCACGTGCGCGATATCGAATCGAACGGCATCAAGCACATCTCGGTACCGGAAGACTACCTGCTGGGCCGCGTGCTGGCCAAGAACATCGTCGATCCTGAGACCGGCGAAGTCGTCGCGTCCGCCAACGATGAGCTGACCGAAGACGTGTTGGGTCGCCTGCGCGAAGCCAACATCTCCGAAATCCAGACCTTGTACACCAACGACCTGGATCAGGGCGCGTACATTTCGCAAACCCTGCGCATCGACGACACCGCCGACCAGATGGCCGCCCGTGTCGCTATCTACCGCATGATGCGTCCTGGCGAACCGCCAACCGAAGACTCGGTGGAAGCGCTGTTCAACGGCCTGTTCTACAGCGCCGACCGTTACGACCTGTCGGCCGTGGGCCGCATGAAGTTCAACCGCCGCATCGGCCGCGATGAACTGACCGGCGCCATGACGCTGTCGAACGAAGACGTGCTGGCCGTGATCAAGATCCTGGTGGAACTGCGCAATGGCCGCGGCGAAGTCGACGATATCGATCACCTGGGTAACCGTCGCGTACGTTGCGTCGGCGAACTGGCCGAGAACCAGTTCCGCGCCGGCCTGGTGCGCGTTGAGCGCGCCGTCAAGGAACGCCTCGGCCAAGCCGAAGCGGACAACCTGATGCCGCACGACCTGATCAACTCGAAGCCGATCTCGGCCGCAATCCGCGAGTTCTTCGGTTCGTCCCAGCTGTCGCAGTTTATGGACCAGACCAATCCGCTGTCGGAAATCACGCACAAACGCCGTGTATCCGCTCTGGGACCTGGCGGTCTGACCCGCGAACGCGCAGGCTTCGAAGTCCGCGACGTGCACCCGACCCACTACGGCCGCGTGTGCCCGATCGAAACGCCTGAGGGCCCGAACATCGGTCTGATCAACTCGCTGGCGCTGTACGCCCGCCTGAATGAATACGGCTTCCTGGAAACCCCATACCGCAAGGTGGAAGGCTCCAAGATCACCGACCAGATCGACTACCTGTCCGCCATCGAAGAAGGCCGCTACATCATCGCCCAGGCGAATGCGACCATCGACAAGAGCGGCATGCTGAGCGACGAGCTGGTCTCGGCCCGTGAAGCCGGCGAAACCATCCTGGTATCCCCAGAGCGCATCCAGTACATGGACGTGGCGCCGGGCCAGATCGTTTCGGTCGCAGCGTCGCTGATTCCGTTCCTGGAACACGATGATGCGAACCGCGCATTGATGGGTGCCAACATGCAGCGTCAGGCAGTTCCTTGCCTGCGCCCGGAAAAAGCACTGGTCGGTACCGGTATCGAACGCACCGTGGCAGTCGACTCGGGTACCACCGTGCAAGCTCTGCGCGGCGGTATCGTCGACTACATCGATGCGGGCCGTGTCGTGATTCGCGTGAACGATGACGAAGCAACCGCCGGCGAAGTCGGTGTCGACATCTACAACCTGATCAAGTACACCCGTTCGAACCAGAACACCAACATCAACCAGCGTCCTATCGTCAAGGTAGGCGACCGTGTGGCCAAGCGCGACGTGATCGCCGACGGCGCATCGACCGACCTGGGTGAATTGGCTCTGGGCCAGAACATGACCGTGGCCTTCATGCCATGGAATGGTCTGAACTTCGAAGATTCGATCCTGATCTCGGAAAACGTCGTCAAGGACGACCGCTACACCTCGATTCACATCGAAGAGCTGTCCGTCGTTGCACGCGATACCAAGCTGGGCGCGGAAGAAATCACCCGCGACATCTCGAACCTGGCTGAGAACCAGCTGGCTCGTCTGGATGAGTCCGGTATCGTCTACATCGGCGCGGAAGTGCAGGCAGGCGACACCCTGGTCGGCAAGGTAACGCCTAAAGGCGAAACCCAGCTGACCCCGGAAGAAAAGCTGCTGCGCGCGATCTTCGGCGAAAAAGCATCGGACGTCAAAGACACCTCGCTGCGCGTGCCATCGGGCATGATCGGCACCGTGATCGACGTCCAGGTCTTCACCCGTGAAGGCATCGTTCGCGACAAGCGCGCGCAACAGATCATCGACGATGAACTGAAGCGTTTCCGCCTGGACCTGAACGACCAGATGCGTATCGTTGAAGGCGATGCCTTCCAGCGCCTGGAAAAAATGCTGATCGGCCAAGTCGTCAACGGCGGTCCGAAGAAGCTGGCCAAAGGCGCCAAGATCACCAAGGAATACCTGGCGGATCTGGACAAGTACCACTGGTTCGACATCCGTCCATCGGAAGACGCATCGGCTACCGCGCTGGAAGCGATCAAGGAATCGATCAACGAGAAGCGCCACCAGTTCGACCTGGCCTTCGAAGAGAAGCGCAAGAAGCTGACCCAGGGCGATGAACTGCAACCTGGCGTGCAGAAGATGGTCAAAGTGTATCTGGCCGTTAAACGCCGCCTGCAGTCGGGCGACAAGATGGCGGGTCGCCACGGTAACAAGGGTGTGGTTTCCCGTATCGTGCCGGTGGAAGACATGCCATACATGGCCGACGGTACGCCGGCCGACGTGGTGCTGAATCCGCTGGGTGTTCCTTCCCGTATGAACGTGGGTCAGATTCTCGAGACCCACCTGGGTTGGGCAGCCAAGGGCCTGGGTATCCGTATCGGCGAAATGCTGGCGGTGCACACCAAAGCCGAAGAGATGCGCAAGTATCTGACCGTGATCTACAACGAAAACGGCCGTCCGGAAGACCTGGACCAGTTCGACGACGAAGAGATCATGAAGCTGGCGAACAACCTGAAGAAGGGTGTTCCGTTCGCTACTCCGGTGTTCGACGGCGCGCACGAATCGGAAATCCGCCGCATGCTGGACCTGGCTTACCCGGACGACATCGCTCACAAGCTGGGCATGACGCCGTCGAAGAATCAGGTCACGATGTACGACGGCCGCACCGGCGAAGCGTTCGAGCGCAAGGTCACCGTTGGCGTGATGCACATGCTGAAACTGCACCACTTGGTCGACGACAAGATGCACGCGCGTTCGACCGGTCCGTACTCGCTGGTAACGCAGCAGCCACTGGGCGGTAAAGCCCAGTTCGGCGGCCAGCGCTTCGGTGAGATGGAGGTGTGGGCACTGGAAGCATACGGCGCATCGTATGTGCTGCAAGAGATGTTGACCGTTAAGTCGGATGACGTGAACGGCCGTACCAAAGTGTACGAAAACCTGGTCAAAGGTGACCACGTGATCGACGCCGGTATGCCTGAATCGTTCAACGTGCTGGTGAAAGAGATCCGTTCCCTGGGTATCGATATCGACCTGGAACGCAACTAACACTCGCACGGGCCCCGCCGGTCGTTGCCGGCGGGGCAGTTTAAAGAATTCATCACTACCTGGAGTGATACATGAAAGCACTGCTCGATCTATTCAAGCAAGTACAGACGAACGAGACTTTTGACGCGATCAAAATCGGTCTCGCTTCGCCTGAAAAAATCCGTTCGTGGTCCTACGGCGAAGTTAAAAAGCCGGAAACCATCAACTATCGTACCTTCAAGCCTGAGCGCGACGGTCTGTTCTGCGCCAAGATCTTTGGCCCGATCAAGGACTACGAATGCCTGTGCGGTAAGTACAAGCGCCTGAAACACCGCGGCGTGATCTGCGAAAAGTGCGGCGTCGAAGTCACGCTGGCCAAGGTGCGCCGCGAGCGCATGGGCCACATCGAGCTGGCTTCGCCTACCGCCCACATCTGGTTCCTGAAGTCGCTGCCATCCCGTCTGGGCATGGTGCTGGACATGACCCTGCGGGACATCGAACGCGTGCTGTACTTCGAAGCATACGTGGTGACCGATCCAGGCATGACCCCGCTGAAAAAATGCCAGATCATGTCGGAAGACGACTACGCCGCCAAGTACGAAGAGTACGGCGACGACTTCACCGCCTTCATGGGCGCTGAGGGTATCCGCGAACTGCTGCGCTCGATCGACATCCACCGCGATGCCGAAACCCTGCGCGTGGAACTGAAGGAATCGAAGTCCGAAGCCAAGATCAAGAAATACGCCAAGCGCCTGAAAGTGCTGGAAGCGTTCCAGCGTTCGGGCATCAAGCCTGAGTGGATGATCATGGAAGTGCTGCCGGTGCTGCCGCCGGAACTGCGTCCGCTGGTACCGCTGGATGGTGGCCGCTTCGCGACCTCGGATCTGAACGATCTGTATCGCCGCGTCATCAACCGTAACAACCGTCTGAAACGCCTGATGGAGCTGCGCGCTCCAGAGATCATCACGCGCAACGAAAAGCGCATGCTGCAAGAAGCGGTCGATTCGCTGCTGGACAACGGCCGTCGCGGTAAAGCGATGACCGGCGCCAACAAGCGTCCGCTGAAATCGCTGGCTGAGATGATCAAGGGTAAGGGCGGCCGCTTCCGTCAGAACTTGCTGGGTAAGCGCGTCGACTACTCGGGCCGTTCGGTCATCGTGGTGGGTCCGCAGCTGAAACTGCACCAGTGCGGCCTGCCGAAGCTGATGGCTCTGGAACTGTTCAAGCCGTTCATCTTCAACAAGCTGGAACTGATGGGCTTGGCTACCACGATCAAGGCCGCTAAAAAGCTGGTCGAGATTCAAGAGCCGGTCGTCTGGGACATCCTGGAAGACGTGATCCGCGAACACCCGATCATGCTGAACCGTGCGCCTACGCTGCACCGTCTGGGTATCCAGGCTTTCGAGCCGGTCCTGATTGAAGGCAAGGCGATCCAACTGCACCCACTGGTCTGCGCCGCATTCAACGCCGACTTCGACGGTGACCAGATGGCAGTTCACGTTCCGCTGTCGATCGAAGCACAGATGGAAGCCCGCACCCTGATGCTGGCTTCGAACAACATCCTGTTCCCTTCGAACGGCGAACCGTCGATCGTTCCTTCGCAGGATATCGTGCTGGGTCTGTACTACGCGACCCGCGAAGCGATCAACGCCAAGAACGAAGGTATGCTGTTCCAGGACGTGTCGGAAGTCATTCGTGCCTACGACAACAAGGAAGTGGAACTGACCACCCGCATCACCGTACGTATCGTCGAGCATCCTAAGGATCCAGTGACGGGCGAATTCGTCCGCACCGTGACCCGTTACGAGACCACGATCGGCCGCGCGATCCTGTCGGAAATCCTGCCGAAAGGCCTGCCATTCTCCGTGCTGAACCGCGCGCTGAAGAAGAAAGAGATTTCCAAGCTGATCAACACGTCCTTCCGTAAGTGCGGCCTGCGCGCGACGGTGGTGTTTGCTGACCAACTGATGCAGTCGGGCTTCCGCCTGGCGACCCGCGCCGGTATTTCGATCTGCGTGGACGACATGCTGGTACCGCCTCAAAAAGTGACCCTGATTTCGGCCGCAGAATCCGAAGTCAAGCAGATCGAGCAGCAGTACGCTTCGGGTCTGGTCACCGCCGGCGAACGTTACAACAAGGTGGTCGACATCTGGGGCAAGACCTCGGACGAAGTCGGCAAGGCCATGATGGACCAACTGAAAGTGGAAGACGTCATCAAGCGTGACGGCACCAAGTCCACCCAGGAATCCTTCAACGCGATTTACATGATGGCCGACTCCGGCGCCCGCGGTTCCGCGGCGCAGATTCGCCAGCTGGCAGGTATGCGTGGTCTGATGGCGAAACCGGATGGTTCGATTATCGAAACGCCGATTACCGCGAACTTCCGCGAAGGCCTGAACGTGTTGCAGTACTTCATCTCGACCCACGGCGCTCGTAAAGGTCTGGCGGATACGGCACTGAAAACCGCGAACTCGGGTTACCTGACCCGTCGTCTGGTCGACGTGACCCAGGATCTGGTCGTCATCGAAGATGATTGCGGCACGACCAACGGCACGCTGATGAAGGCGATGGTCGAAGGCGGTGAAGTGATCGAAGCGCTGCGCGACCGTATCCTCGGCCGCGTGGTGGTCAACGACGTCGTCAATCCGGAAACCCAGGCTACGCTGTACGAAGCCGGTACCCTGATGGACGAAGACATGGTTGAAGAGATCGAGCGTCTGTCGATCGACGAAGTCAAGGTCCGTACCCCGCTGACTTGCGACACGCGCTTCGGCCTGTGCGCCAAGTGCTACGGTCGCGATCTGGGCCGCGGCATGCTGGTCAACTCCGGCGAAGCCGTCGGTGTGGTCGCAGCGCAGTCGATCGGTGAACCAGGTACCCAGCTGACCATGCGTACCTTCCACATCGGTGGTGCGGCGTCGCGTGCGGCAGTGGCATCGTCGGTGGAAGCGAAGTCGAACGGTACCATCCGCTTCACCTCGACCATGCGTTACGTCACCAACGGCAAGGGCGCGCAAATCGTCATTTCCCGTTCGGGCGAAGTGCTGATTACCGACGACCACGGCCGTGAGCGTGAGCGTCACAAGGTGCCGTACGGCGCGACCCTGATCGTCAAAGACGGTCTGGTGATCAAGGCCGGTACGGCCCTGGCAACCTGGGATCCGCTGACCCGTCCGATCATTACCGAGTACGCCGGTGTGGTGCGTTTCGAGAACGTCGAAGAAGGCGTGACCGTGGCCCGCCAGGTGGACGAAGTGACCGGTCTGTCGACCCTGGTGGTAATCGATGCCAAGCGTCGCGGTTCGCTGACCAAGACCCTGCGTCCACAGGTCAAGCTGCTGAACGAAGAAGGCCACGAAGTCAAGATCGCCGGCACCGAACACGCCGTGGCGATCGGCTTCCAGGTTGGCGCGCTGATCATGGTGAAAGATGGCCAGGCAGTGACCGTTGGTGAAGTGCTGGCACGTATCCCGACCGAATCGCAGAAGACTCGCGATATTACCGGTGGTCTGCCGCGCGTTGCCGAGCTGTTCGAAGCACGTTCGCCTAAAGACGCAGGTATGCTGGCGGAAGTGACCGGTACTGTTGCCTTCGGTAAAGAAACCAAGGGTAAGCAGCGTCTGGAAATCACGGACATGGACGGCAACAAGCACGAGTTCCTGATCACCAAGGACAAGCAAGTGCTGGTCCACGACGGCCAGGTAGTGAACAAAGGCGAGATGATTGTCGACGGCCCGGCCGATCCACAAGACATTCTGCGTCTGCTGGGTATCGAAGCGCTGGCGCGTTACATCGTTGACGAAGTGCAGGACGTGTACCGTCTGCAGGGCGTGAAGATTAACGACAAGCACATTGAAGTGATTGTGCGTCAGATGCTGCGTCGCGTTCAGATCGTTAATGCCGGCGACACCAACTACATCGTTGGCGAGCAGGTTGAGCGTTCGGAACTGCTGGATGAAAACGACAAAGTCAATGCAGAGAATAAGATCCCTGCAACTTACGAAAACGTTCTGCTGGGTATTACCAAGGCATCGCTGTCGACCGATTCGTTTATCTCGGCCGCATCGTTCCAGGAAACCACCCGCGTTCTGACCGAAGCCGCAATCATGGGCAAGCGCGATGGTCTGCGTGGTCTGAAAGAGAACGTCATCGTTGGTCGTCTGATTCCAGGCGGCACCGGTCTGGCATTCCACCGCGCTCGCAAAGAGAAAGAGGCTTGGGAAGTGGAAGAGCGTCAAGCTCTGCTGCTGGCCGAGAAAGCCTCGATGTCCAGCGGCGATGTGGAAATCACCGAAACGGTTACTCCACACGACGGCGAAGCGTAATTCAGCTTTTAGCCCCGTAAATAAAAACGGCACCTTCGGGTGCCGTTTTTTTTATTGGTGTTGCGATTAAGAATTTCAGTCGCCGATAACTAAATGACTTTTAATCGCATGCCGCCGTGCGTTTAAATCATTCGCCGTATTCAATCCAATATCGGTAAAGAGAATGGGTAATCAGCATCTATTCGTGGCTTATGACGCCCGCTAGCCGGTTTAATATGTCATGCCCTTGAATCTCAGGTGGCGCAAGCATGCGCTATCGCTGCGCCGAGCCTTGGCCACTGGCCGGACGTGCAGGCCCTTCTGGTAGTCCGATGCAAGTAAGCCAGGAAACGCTACGTTAAACATGCCAGAGAGTAGTGCGTTCATGCTAAGATTTGGCTCATGATCGCTCAAGCACTCTTCACCCCTGCCCAGCAAAAGCTGCTGGGCTTGCTATTTGTACGTGTCAATCAAGGCTTCCACTTGAACGAGATCATGCGCCTGACGGGTTTGGGCAGCGCCTCGGCCCAGCGGGAGCTCAAACGGCTGCATGAGTCGGGCGTTATCGTGTCCGAACGCATCGGCAATGTGCGCCGCTTTAAGCCCAACAAGGAATGCATCGTATTCGGGGAGTTAAGCAACCTGGTCAAGAAAACCTTCGGCCTGGTGAGCGTGTTGAATTCGGCGCTGGCGCCGTTGCAACACGTGCTGAATGTGGCTTTTGTTTATGGCGCCACGGCCAAGGAACACGAGGGCATGGACACGCCCGTGGAATTAATGCTGATCGGTGATAACACCAGCTACGGCGAACTATTATCCCGCCTGCCGGTCGCCGAACGTTTATTGCGCCGTAAAATCAATCCGAATCTGTATTCGATCCCGGACTTTAAGCGCCGCCTGCGCGAGCAGCAGCCTTTTATTCTCCAGGTATTGCGGGAGCAGAAGATATACGTATTGGGCGATGAAACCGATCTGGAGAAAATCAGCGGCGAAGAAGTCGCGGTGAATTAATCCGTGAATTAATCCATTACCCGCTCGGCATTCCATATCTTCTTTTGCGGAAATAATACAGAAAACCGGGTATAACGTCCCGCCTGCGATTCGCAATGTATCTTGCCGCCGAATGCAGTAATCACGCGCTGGCAGAATGCCAATCCCATACCCGTACCGCCGCCATTATGCCGAGTGCTATAAAACGGTTCAAATACATGCGGCAGTACATCAACCGGTATTCCCGCGCCGGTATCCGTCACCAGTAATTGCTTGCTATTCCCTTGGGTGAAGAAAGCAATCTCCACTTCCCCCCGTCCCGCCGATTTAATCGCATGCAATGCGTTTTTAAACAGGTTATATAAAACGTAGACCAGCAATACGTCCGAGCCAAAGAAGGTGAAATCCTCGGCCGCCTTCACCACCACCTTGTCGCGCATCGAGCTTTCAAATGGATAACAGGCCAGGGCTTCGTCGACGCATTTCTTGATTGAATGGTTGGCGAAGTCGTTGCGGTTCAAGGTGCCGGCGCGGGCCGAGGCCAGCATCATGTCCACGATGAAATTGGAGCGGCTGATTTCCGCTTCAATGTGCTGGGTCAGCTTGCTCAGGTAATTGAGTTGTGCGGGTTGCAAGGTTGGCTCGATCAGCTTGTTTTCCAGCGCGCACTGGTATCCGGCCAGCAAGTCCGGCAGGCATTTGGCCAGCACCCGCGACTGGTTGCGGATGGTCGCCAGCGGCGTGCGCATTTCGTGGGCGATGGTGGCGGCCACCTCCATCGGGTCCGCCAGCAGGTTGTGCCGCACCATCGCCTGGGCGATCAGGCCCAGGCTGGTCGCCACGAACAGCACGCCCGGCGGGTAGAACTGCACGCCGTAGTTGCACAGATAGTCGACCGAGGCGAAGAAATAGATCAGCAGGCTGACCAGACAGTAGCGCAGCCGGCTTTTCTCGGTCGAGACGGCCAGTTGCTGGCGCCGGTAGAGCAGCCACAGCCCACGCCCCACCACCACGCCGGTCTGCAGCAGGTGCAGCGGGTGCAGCGGCCCTGCCTTGGGGTAGTAACCGAAGAAATAAGGGTAGAGGCCGGCAATCAGCCAGTCCGTGCTCAGCATGACCACCCCCAGCAAGCCGGCGACCACATAGGACAGGTCCACCCAGCGGCGCTCGCTGCGCTGGGCCGTCAATTCGGTGATGAAGTGGTACAGCGTGGTCGGCAGGAACAGGATGAGCAGGTAGCCCAGCTTGGCCAGCGCCAGCGCCTCGTGCGGGTCGTGGATCTGGAACAACACGGCCCAGGTGAATTGCCAGCAGAAGGTGGTCGCGCACAGCAGGAAAAACGTCAGGCTGATCCGGCTTACCCCGCGCGAATGCAGCACGTAAGCGCCGTAGCACAGGAATAGCAGGGAGACCACGGCGGGCAATAGGGAATGCATGCGCTCTTTCCAACGGACTTTGGATGGGTAGCCCGCAGTATTGCGCGTGTTGATCTAGCTCGCTTGACTATCGAATAACTATTTGCGCCAGATCAAACATGTGCGGGACAAACCCGCTTTAAGTGTTTCTGTCCGCATTGCGGGCAGCGTCCCGCCTGCGGGCAGGGGCGCTCCAACTCATCTCAAAGGGGAACTCCATGCTGCTGCACGCCACCGAAAATGAACAATCCAAAATCTCCGCCGCGACCGCCGTCAACGCCAAGCAGACTTTTACGCACGCCTTGACGATCTACCTGAAGGACTCCAACGCCTACGGCAACACCTATTTCGCGCGTTACTTCGAATGGCAGGGTATTTGCCGTGAAAAGTGGTTCTTCGACTGCATTTCGCGCGATATGCTGCAAAACGAGGGCGTGTTCATCACCAAGCACGCGGAGCAGGACTACTTGCAGGAAACTGTTCCATTTCAGGAGGTGCGTTGCGAGTTGAACGCATATGACGTAAAAAAGTGTTCATTTTGGCTGGAGTTCCGATTTTATGCCGACGGCAAACAGGTCTCCGTCGGGCGCCAGCAGATCGTCTTTGCCAACCACGCCAAGCAGATCACGGCTTTGCCCGAACTGGTGATCGCCCGTATCAAGCGCTACGCCAAGTAACACAATGAAGGCGGGCCGTTGCGGCCCGCCTGGTCAGACTATTGTTGCGAGGCGATCCAGCGGTCGACCTTTTCCTCCAGCAGCGCCAGCGGCAGGGTGCCGTCGCCCAGCACCACCGCGTGGAACTTCGGCAGGCTGAACTTGTCGCCCAGCGCCTTGGCCGCGCGCTGGCGCAGTTCGACGATCTTCAGCGAGCCGATCTTGTAGCCCAGTGCCTGGCCCGGCCAAGCCATGTAGCGCTCGGTCTCGGTCTTGGCGGAGTTGTCATAGCCCAGCGTGTCGTGCATGTACTGGATGCTTTGCTCGCGGGTCCAGCCTTGCGCGTGCATGCCGGTGTCGACCACCAGGCGGGTGGCGCGCAGCAGTTCGTCGTTCAGGTGGCCGAAGTACTGGGCCGGATCGTCGAACAGGCCCATCTCCTTGCCCAGTGTTTCCGCATACAGCGCCCAGCCCTCGGTATAGGCGTTGTTGCCGCCATATTTGCGGAAGTTAGGCAGGTTCAGTTCCTGCATCAGCGCGATGTGGAAGTGGTGGCCGGGCTTGCCTTCGTGCAGGAACAGCGTGGTCATGCCGGTGTTGCCGTACTTGGCGGGATCGTTGACCACCGACCAGAACACGCCGGGACGCGAGCCGTCGCCGGCCGGCGCGGTGTAGTGGTCGGAGGCGGTGGCGCGGCTCAGCTCAGGCTCGAGGCGCAAGTCCAGCTTGGCTTTCGGCAGCAGCGTGAACATCTGCGGCAGCTTGGTGTCCAGCACGTCGTTGAGTTGGTGATACACGGCCTGGACTTCCTGCTCGGTCTTGAACGGATAGAACTTCGGCTGCGCCGCCACCCATACCGGCAGGCCCGACGCCGGACCGGTGTAGCCCAGCTTGGGGCCCAGCACTTCGAACTGGGCCTGGATGCGCGCGACTTCTTTCAAGCCGATGGCGTGGATTTCGTCGGGTTTAAGCGACGTTGTGGTGGCGCCGGCGACACGCGCCTGGTACCAGGCGGCGCCGTCCGGCAGCGCGCCCAGGCCGGTCGAGCTGCGGCAGGCCGGCACGTATTCTTTTTCCAGGAAGGTCGCCAGGCGGGCCAGCGCCGGCATCACTTTGTCGCCGACGGTCTTGCGGTAGGCGGCGCTCAGGCGCGCCTTGTCGGCGGCGGAAAAGGCGGCCGGCAGCTTGGTGATCGGCGTGTAGAAGATATTGCTTTCCGGCGTGGCGCTGACCAGCTTCTGGAACTGCGGCAAGCCCGACTCCATGATGGCCTTGGGCTCGGTGATGCCTTGCTTGATGCCGGCGCGCATATTGGCGATGGCCTGGTCTATCCAGGCCGGCAACTGGCTGATGCGGTGCAGGTAGGCGTCGTATTCCTTGACGGTGCCGATCGGCTGCGAAGCTTCGCCGCCGGCGTAGTTGGCCAGGGTGACGGGCACGCTGTCCATCTGGTTGATCGGCAGCAGGTGCTCGGGGAAGCGCTCCATCGCCAGCAACTGGTCCAGCTCGTAGACCAGGATGTCGTAGTTGATGCGGTCCTTGTTATCCAGCTGTGCGCGCTGGATCGCTTTCAGGCGGGTGGCGAACTGGCGATACAGCTTGAACTGCCGGGCGCGCTTGGCCGGGGCAATGCTCAGGCCCAGTTGGTCGTCGTAACGGTTGTCGCCGTTTTCGGTGGCGCCCAGCGGCTCGAAGCGGGCGGTGGCGTCGTAGTACTGGTCGGCGATCGCCAGCAGTGCCTTGTGCGCGGGTGCGGCGCTGACTTGCGGCACGGCGGCGGCCGGCGCGGCGGCATTGGACGCCAGCGGCGCGAACGCCAGCATCACGGCGGCGGCGAGCGGGGCAAAAGCGGCATAGGTGTTGCGGCGACGCGTCATAGTTCTTCCTCAAGATGTCACAAAATTGGCGCCTAGCATAAGCCATTGCGGGGCGGCGCTGGGACAATTTTTGTATCGGCGATACATTGTTCTTTTGAGGAAATTTTAGATCCGGATTTGCAAATATAATTGTGCAACGCACATTTAAACCGGAGTATGCTGGAGACCAGTAAGAACTCAAGAATAACAAAGCAGTACAGCCTGGCCGCTACCTTCGGGTGGCGGTTTTTTTTTAGGCCGCCGCTTCCGCAAAGCGGCTCTCGTACAGCGCCGCCACCAGGTCCGATTGGGTGATGATGCCGGCGAAGCGCAGCTCCTCGTCGACGATGGGGATGTGGTGGAAGCCGGAATCGGCCATCAGCGGCACCAGGTCGACGATCGGCGTGTCCAGCCGCGCGGTGGTTGGATGCTGGCTCATGATCTGGCCGACCACTTCAGCCTTTTCGGTGTGGGTTACGCCGCTTTTGCGCAAAAATCGCTGCAGTTGCTGACGGATGCCGCGATAGTCGTCCAGTCCGCCGTGCTCGAGGAAATCCGTCTGCGTGACGATGCCGATCACCCGCCGCGCGCGGTTGAGCACCGGCAGCGCCGCCACGCGGTGGGTGCGCATCTGCTGCCAGGCTTCTTCCAGGCTGGTGCCGAATTCGGCGCTGACGATGTCGCGCGACATGATGTCGGCGCAGCTGATGATGCCGAAGCGGCGCTGGTAGGCGCGCTGCTCGGTTTGCATGAACAGCGACTCCAGGTCGTCGCGGCTGATGTCGAGCACCTGGTTGTACTGCTTCAGCACGGCGTCCAGGTCTTCCGGCTTGAAGCCCAGCCGCACGGTCGGCACCGCGTCCTTGGTGGCGTGCGGATTCGGATGTGCGCTTAGCTGCGCATGGGGGTAGCGGCGTCCGGTCAGGTTGTTGTACAGCATCGCCATCAGCGCCAGCAGCGTGGTGTCGGCCAGCACCGTCACCAGCGGGAAGGCGAAGCCGGCCGCGTGGATCGCCGGCCCGCCGATCACCGCCGTCAGCGCCACCGCGCCGCCGGGCGGATGCAGGCAGCGCAGCGCGAACATGGCGGCGATCGCGGTGCTGGCGGCCAGCGCGCACAGCAGCGGCATGGGCAGGATGTCGCCGAACAGGCGCATGCAGAGCACGCCCATCAGTCCGCTGACGACATTGCCGCCGATGGCGGCCCAGGGCTGGGCCAGCGGACTGGCCGGCAGCGCGAACAACAGTACCGAGGAGGCGCCTATCGGCGCCACCAGGAAGATGGCGCCGGGCGACAGGGTGAGGCCGAGCAGGGCGGTCAGCAGCAGGCCGAACAGGGCGCCGCCGGCGGCGCGCAATTGTTCGCGGCGGCTGGCGGTGGTGGGGCTGGGCAGCCAGCGGTCGAGGAATGCACGCATGGGCTTAATCAAGTATTTGATATGGGACAATGATTATCCCATGCTCAGCCCGCCGCCGCACTCTATTGGTGCGACACCAGCTCCAGCGGCAGGGCCGTGGTGATCTTGATCTGCTCCATCGAAAACGCCGACGACACCCCGCTCAGCTGGGCGGACTTGATTAACTTCTTGTAAAACCGGTCATATCCTTCGATATCGCTCGTCACCACCTTCAGCAGGTAATCGATGTCGCCGCTCATGCGGTGGAATTCCTGCACTTCCGGCAAGGCGATCACGGCGGCGGCAAAGCGCGCCAGCCATTTGTCGTCGTGCTGGCTGGTGCGCACGCTGACGAACACCGTCACCGGCAAGCCCACCTTGCGGCGGTTGACGATGGCCACGCGGCTTTCGATATAGCCTTCCTCTTCCAGCCGCCGCACCCGCTTCCAGCACGGCGTGGAGGACAGGCCGATCCGCTCGCTGAGCTGGGCGATCGACAGCGTGCCGTCGCCCTGCAATGCCGACAAAATTGCATAATCATAGCGATCAAGTTCGTTCATTCTATTTTTCCTCGAAGTGCAGCATGAAAATGCTATATGGAGTGCGTAACAGGAGTATTTTAGTACATATATTTCGCCGCCACTGAGTAAGCTATAGGTATCGATACATAGGTACTAAACACAGGCACTACTATCATGACGACCGAAATCTACCTCGATGGCAACGCCACCACCGCCGTGCTGCCGGCCGCCATCGCCGCCGCGGCCGACGCCATGGGCCAGCGCTACGGCAATCCCAGCAGCAGCCACGGCACCGGCCTGAAGGCCAAGGTCTTGCTGGACCAGACCCGCGCCTGCGCGGCGCGCCTGCTGGGCGTGGGCGATGGCCGTCTGATGTTCAACAGCGGCGCCACCGAAGGGATCCAGACGGCGGTGCTGTCGGCGCTGGTGGCGCTGCGCGAACGCCGCGAGCGCGGCGAGGCCATCGGCAGCCTGCTGGTCTACGGCGCGACCGAACACAAGGCCGTGCCGGAAAGCCTGGCGCACTGGAACCGCCTGCTGGGCCTGAACCTGACTTTGCAAAAACTGCCGGTCGACCAGGATGGCGCGCACGACCTGGCGCTGTTGCGCGAACTGGCGCCGCGCGCCGCGCTGGTGTGCACCATGGCCGCCAACAATGAAACCGGCATCGTCACCAACCTGGCCGCGATCGAAGTGCTGCTGGCCGAGACCGGCAGCGCCGCCTACTGGCTGGTGGACTGCGTGCAGGCGCTGGGCAAGCTGGACCTGGACCTGGCAAGCACCCGCATCGACTACGCGCCGTTCTCCGGCCACAAGCTGTACGCGCCCAAGGGCATAGGCATGCTGTACGTGCGCGCCGGCGCGCCGTTCACGCCGCTGATCATGGGCGGCGGCCAGGAAGGCGGCCAGCGCTCCGGCACCGAGAACATGGCCGGCATCGCCGCGCTGGGCGCGGTGTTGTCCGCGCTGGAACGCGGCGACACCTTCCGCAGCCATCACCAGCTGGCCAGCTTCCGCGCCCGCCTGGCCGAGAGCCTGCGCGCCGCCTTGCCCGGCGTGGTGTTCAACAATCCTTTCGACAAATCGCTGCCGACCACGCTGAACTTTTCCGTGCCCGGCCTGTCGAGCCGCGAACTGATGGACGTGTTCGATGCGGCCCAGGTGCGCGTCAGCTCCGGCAGCGCCTGCTCGGCCGCCAAGGCCGCGCCCAGCTACGTGCTGGACGCCATGCACGCGCCGCTGTGGCGCAGCGCCGGCGCGATCCGCATGTCCTTCGGTCCGCTGGCCGACGAAGCCACCATCAACGACGCCTGTCGTCGCATCGAGCGCTGCGGCGCCGCGCTGCGCGCCAGCTGCCTGATCCCGTCCGAACGCACCGCCGTGCCGCACGACGGCTTGCTGCAACTGGGCGTCGAAGGCGCGTGCAGCTGGATGGTGCTGGACGCCGCCAGCCGCAGCTGCATCGTCATCGATCCCTTGCCGGAAATGACGACGCGTATCGAATCCTATGTGCGCTGCCAGAACTACCAGGTGCAAGCCATCGTCAGCACCTCCCTTGACACCGACCGCAGCATGCTGATCAGTGCGCTGGGCCGCCACGTCGACAGCCACGCCGCCACCGATGCCTATGGCTGGCCGGCCGCCGCCCACGCCATCCAGCTCGGCACGCAGACCTTGCTCAGCGTGAGCGACGGCGCAGCGCGCCACTACCTGCTGGGCGAGGCCGTCGATGCGGCGCTGCCGCCGCAGGCGGTGCGCTTCGTCTTCAGCGCCCGGCCCGCCGTGGAAGCGCTGCGTCCGCTGACCTGCGCGCAGACGCTGCTGTGTCCGACGCGCGACGAGCACAACCAGTTCTGCGTCGGCATGGCGGCGCCGGCAGCGACCGCGGCGCCAGCAGCGCTGCAACTCGACAGCGCCGCGCTCGACGCCTTCCTGCAAGCCCATCCCGATGCCGAGCTGGTCGATGTGCGCGAGCCTTACGAGTTCGCCGCCACCATCACACCCGGCGCCGCCGGCCGCAGCGCCCGCAGCGTGCCGCTGAGCCGTCTGGCCGAGCACGCCAGCAGCTGGCTGCACGCTGAACAGATCCCGCTGGTGTTCTTCTGCCGCAGCGGCAACCGCAGCCTGAAGGCTGCGCAGCTGCTGCGCCGCCTCGGACACGGCCAGGCCTACAGCCTCGGCGGCGGATTGGCGCTGGCGCCGCTGGCGCACGCCGCCTAGGCTACACAGCCGTTCAAGTTTTCTTCCTTTACAAGGCCGCGCAAGCGGCCTTTTTTTTGCTCTTAAATCGAGGGCGGAACGTAGCCCTTCGCCGCGCAGGGGCCGGCCGGATTCGGCACCAGGATGCCCGATGGACCGGCGACCAATTGCGGGTCGACGTACATGGATGTCGCCGCTCCGGGCAGCACCGATACCAGCCCGGCGGCGGTTGAATAGCTGGTCGCGCCGGTTTCGTCGCCGGCCCGAAGTAGCAATGCGCCAGCCGCCGGATAGTAGCAATTCCCGCTTAAGTCGATTTGCGTATATCCGTTCCACTTGGTGTTCAGATGGATGAAGTAATTCACCGCTCCGTAAAAAATATTATTGATCATGTGAATGTTGGTCATGGGCGCAGGGGATCGATACATCAGCAAATCGCTGCCATCTTGCACAGGGCGCTGGGTATGGCTCCAGCCGGTGCCCACATGCAGACAGGTGTTGTGCGCGAATGTCAGGTCTTTGGTGGTGGATTCGCCGACCACGTCCGGGCGATTCCATAGCTCGAAGCATTGCTCCGAACTTTCCACCAGATTGTTCAGGAAGTGCACGTTGGACACGACGATCTTTGGGCCTATGCCTTGGGACGTTAGCGCTGTATCGAAAGCTTGCGAAATGCGGTTGTTGCTCACCGTGACATCTGCGGCGTTACTCCACAGCTCGATGCCGTTGCCAAGGCGAGTCTGGTTCTGCCATTGGGCGCCGCCCATGTAGGCGATATCCAGGTTATCAATCAGCACGCGCTGGACATCGCTGGTCTGTACGCCGTGCAAAGCGCCATAGCGCAAGTCCAGGTCGCGAACTTCAACGTCGGTCTGTTTTGCGATGGTCACCAGGTTGCGCTTCATCGCAGCTTCGATACGAGTATGAGTGGAGGCGGGGTTGTGCGTCGCATACAGTTTGACCACCTTGGCGACCGGGTCGTACCAGTACTGACCATCGGCGATCAAATCGGCTTCATTCCACACCCGGGTGGCGACCGACTGCTCATCATCAAAAATCAGATTGCCGACCTCTGCAACGAGACGCTTCTGCTCGTCGCAGCCGGTAACGCTGGCGCTATCGATATACAGTGCTTGGTCCGCCACCGCGGACGCGCCAAGGCGAAAGACAGCCCGTACGCTGCTGTCGGTCGCCGTGCCCCTGAAATAGAGTTCGTATTTTCCCCAGGCGGTTCCGATATTAACGTTATTGAAGTCGAGCTGGTCAGCCATCGACGCGTAGCTCACACTCTGCCACAGCTTGAAATTGTACCAGGCGACCGACATCGGGATAGTGGCCCGGGCGGCAAACGAGAGCTTGTAGCAGGCGCCGTTCGTCACCGGGAAGACATTGGTGTACAGATCGATGCTGCCGGCCACCGTGCTGGTGCCGTTCATACTGATTTTCAGGCTGTTGGGATTGGGGGCGGAAATCGAGCTGGCGGGGAAGACATCGTTGGGTTCCAGACTGGTCCCGGCGATTTTGCTGGAGAATGTCCAGCGCGTGGGCAAGGCCGGGCCGTCGAAGTTTGGATCGGTCAGTAGTTGCGGGCCCACCGGCGCGACTTGAGACGTCCAGATATTCAAGCCGGTTTGTGCCCAGTCGGCTGGATCGCTCAACGAGGCCGAGCCAAGCAAACGCGGCTTGACTCCCGCGCCATAGGCGCCATAGCGCACCGCGCCGCCACCTTGCGTGCCGCCCTTGGTCACCAGCCCTCCCCGCCACGTGCCACCGCGCTTGAACGACACGGTGTCGCCGGGCGCCAGCGTGGCGCCGTTCACCTTGCTCAGGCTGGCCCACGGCGCCGATATGGACGTGCCGGCGTTGTTGTCCGAGCCGCCGAGATTGTCGACGTAATAGTCCGTCGCGTACGCAGTGGCGCTGCAGGCCCATGCCAGCCAGCAGGCGGCCACTAATCGCTTGGATGTGCGTGTCATGTCGTTCCTCATAGTTGCTTGGAGATTGCCGAGACAGCATACAGGGGTGGAAATAATTAATCAATTTGCATGTAAAAAAGATAGTTTTTGCCATGGCGCCCCGATATGTTCGCCACCGTACAGTGGCGTGGCGTGCGCCCCCGTAGGATGCCTAGGCAGATAATTTCCCATTCGCAGAATCAAAACGAGGTACACCGTTGAACAAGCCCGCCCCCCTCATGCCCGACCTTACGCTGGGCTTCCGCGAATCTCCTTCAGGCTCGCTGTTGGCCGACGCCGACGACGAAGACCTGCCGCTGCGCGCCGAACTCTTCAGCGCGGCCCAGATGGCCGCGCACGGCAAGACGCTGGCCACGCATCACGTACTGAGCAAGCGCGGCGGCCGCGACCGCCTGCTGGCGCGCCTGACCGAAAACGCCGCCGTCATCGACGCCACCTGCGACGAGCTGACCGCCGCCGTCAAGGCCGGCCGCCAGATCACGCCCGCCTCCGAATGGCTGCTGGACAACTTCTACCTGATCGAAGACCAGATCCGCATCGCCCGCCGCCACCTGCCCAAGGACTACAGCAAGCAGCTGCCGCGCCTGGGCCAGGGCGCGCCGGAAGGCACGCCGCGGGTCTACAAGATCGCGCTGGAAATCATCTCGCATGGCGACGGCCGCGTCGATCCCGAATCGCTGTGCCGCTTTGTCGACGCCTACCAGGAAGTGGCCAGCCTCAAGCTGGGCGAGCTGTGGGCCATCCCCATCATGCTGCGCCTGGCGCTGATCGAGAACCTGCGGCGCGTGGCCGCGCGCGTGGCCGACAACCGCAGCCACCGCGACCTGGCCAACAGCTGGGCCGACCAGATGACCGAGGTCGCCGAAAAAAATCCCAGCGGCCTGATACTGATGGTGGCCGACATGGCGCGTTCCAATCCGCCCATCAGCAGCGCCTTCGTGGCCGAACTGGCGCGCCGCCTGCAAGGACAAAGCCCGGCGCTGACCCTGGCGCTGTCGTGGATCACGCACCGCCTGGCCGAAACCGACCAGACCATCGAGCAGCAGATCCAGGCCGAGATCCAGCAGCAGGCGGCGGAGCAGGTCTCCATCGCCAACAGCATCGGCAGCCTGCGCTTCCTCGGCACCATGGACTGGCAGGAGTTCGTCGAGACCATGAGCGTGGTCGAACAAACCTTGCGCCAGGACCCGGCCGCGGTCTACGGCCGCATGGAATTCGCCACCCGCGACCAGTACCGCCATGCGATTGAAAAAATCGCCAAGCGCTCGCGCTACTCGGAACTCGAAGTGGCGCAGCAAGCCTTGCAGCTGGCGCAGGCCCACTTTGACGGCGGCGACGCCCGCCACGGCCACGTGGGTTTCTACCTGATCGGCGGCGGCCTGGCCGCGCTGGAAAAGCAGACCGGCATGCGTCGGCCGTGGCTGGAGGCCTTGCAGCAAACCTCGCGCGCCTCGCCGCTGACCTCCTACCTGGGCGCCATCGCCGCCATCGCGCTGGTGTCGACCGCGCTGCTGCTGGAACGCGCTTCGCACAACGGCGTTAATGGCGCGGTGATCGTGCTGCTCGGCGTGCTGGCGCTGCTGGGCAGCAGCCAGCTGGCACTGAGCCTGGTGAACTGGGTCGCCACGCTGGTGACCCGTCCCAACCCGCTGCCGCGCATGGATTTCAAGGACGGCGTGCCGCCCGACGCGCGCGCCATCGTGGTGGTGCCGACGCTGGTCTACAGCCAGCAGAACATCGCCGACCTGTGCGAGCAGCTGGAAGTGCGCTTCCTGGCCAACCGCGATCCCAACCTGAAGTTCTGCCTGTTGACCGACTTCGCCGACGCCGCCACCGAAACCCTGCCGGCCGACGCGGCGTTGGTGGAGCAGATGCATCGCTGCATCGGACAACTGAACCGCAAATACGCCACTCACCCGAACGGTGATCCGGCCTCGCCGTTCCTGCTGCTGCACCGGCCGCGCCGCTGGAATCCGCAGGAAGGCGTGTGGATGGGCGACGAGCGCAAACGCGGCAAGCTGCAGGAGCTGAACCGCTACCTGCGCGGCGGCGCGCGCGACAAGTTCAGCGTGGTGGTGGGCGACACCGGCGAGCTGGAAGGCATCAAGTACGTCATCACGCTCGACACCGACACCCAGCTGCCGCGCGACGCCGCGGCGCAGTTCATCGCCACCATGCAGCACCCGCTGAACCAGGCGCGCATCGACAGCGCGCGCGGCCGCGTGGTGGAAGGCTACGGCATCCTGCAACCGCGCGTGACGGTCAGCCTGCCGAGCGAGAACGCCTCGCTGTACGAAAAACTGTGCGGCGGCGAGCCGGGCATCGATCCCTACACCCGCACCGTCTCCGACGTCTACCAGGACGTGTTCTTCGAAGGCTCCTTCATCGGCAAGGGCATCTACGATGTCGACGTGTTCGAGCAGGTGCTGGGCAACCGCCTGCCGGACAACCGCATCCTCAGCCACGACCTGCTGGAAGGCTGCTACCTGCGCGCCGGCCTGCTGAGCGACGCCCAGTTGTACGAAGCCTATCCGGCCCGCTACAGCGATGACGTCAGCCGCCGCCAGCGCTGGATCCGCGGCGACTGGCAGCTGGCCTCGTGGGTGTTCGGCCGCGTGCCGGCCCCGAACCGCAAGCGCGAACGCAATCCGCTGTCGCTGCTGTCGCGCTGGAAGCTGTTCGACAACCTGCGCCGCAGCCTGACCGCGCCGGCGCTGGTGCTGTCGCTGATCACCGCCTGGCGCTGGCTGCCCGACCCGTGGGTCTGGACCGCCGCCGTGCTGGCGGTGATCTTCGTGCCGCCTGTCGTCAGCACCCTGCACGACCTGCTGCGCCGTCCCGAGGACACCCTGTGGAGCCAGCACATACGGGCCGCGCTGCGGCGCGGCGGCATGCAGTTCGCGCACGCCATCCTGATGCTGGTGTTCCTGCCCTACGAGGCGTACTTCAGCCTGGACGCCATCCTGCGCAGCGCCTGGCGCATGCTGGTCTCGCACAAGCACCTGCTGGAGTGGCGCGCCTCGGCGCTGTCGCGCGCGGCGGAAGGCGCGGCCGGCGTCTGGCGCACCATGTGGGTGTCGCCGGTGCTGGCGCTGTTCGTCGGCGGCGCGCTGTGGGGCTGGCGGCCGGTCAGCCTGGCGCCGGCCGCGCTGTTCCTGCTGGCGTGGCTGGTGGCGCCGGCCGTGGCGGAGCGGATCAGCCGCCCGATCGCGCGCCGCCACGCCCAGCTGACGCCGGAGCAAAACCGCTTCCTGCACCAGCTGGCGCGCCGCACCTGGGCCTATTTCGACCGCTACGTCGGCCCGGACGACAACTGGCTGCCGCCCGATAACATGCAGGAGCATCCGGCGCACGTGGTGGCGCACCGCACCTCGCCCACCAACATCGGCATGGCGCTGCTGGCCAACCTGAGCGCCAGCGATTTCGGCTACATCACCGTCGGCCAGATGATGGCGCGCACCGCCAGCACGCTGGCGACGATGGACCAGCTGGAACGCCACCAGGGCCACTTCTACAACTGGTACGACACGCAGACGCTCAAGCCGCTGCACCCGATCTACATCTCCACCGTCGACAGCGGCAACCTGGCCGGCCACCTGCTCACCCTGCAGGCCGGCCTGACCGGCCTGTACGACCAGCCGATACTGGGACCGCAAACGGTGGAGGGCATCGTCGCCACCTGCCGCGTGCTGCAGGAGTCGCTGGAGGGCGCCGCCGAAACGGAGCAGCTGGATGCCTTGCTGGCGGCCCTGGGGCCCGCGCCGGACGCCGGCAACCTGCAACAACTGCACGCCTGGCTGAACCGCGTGAGCGCCGCCGCCGCCGAATTCCAGGCGCCGGCCGACGCGCACGGCGAAGCGGCCATGTGGTTCGCCTCGCTGACGCAGCAATGTCTGGCCGCGCTGGCGGAACTGGCGCTGCTGGCGCCGTGGGTCAGCCTGCCGGCGGACGCTGTGTTCGACACCAGCCTGGCCCGCGTGCCGACGCTGCGCGAACTGGCCGCCATGATCAACCAGACCGACGCCGTGCTGGCCAACGACCTGGCCCCGGCCGAGCGCGATCGCCAGCTGCTGCTGGCCGGCATGTGCGCGCAGGGCGCCGCCGCCGCGCACGAGCGCATGCGCGAACTGGCCGACCTGGCGCAGCGCTGCGGCGCCTACGCCCTGATGGAATATGGCTTCCTGTACAACCCCACCACCAGCCTGCTGGCCATCGGCTACAACGTCACCGAGCGCCGTCTCGACGCCAGCTACTACGACCTGCTGGCGTCCGAAGTGCGGCTGGCCAGCTTCGTCGCCATCGCCCAGGGACAGCTGCCGCAGGAGCACTGGTTCGCGCTGGGCCGCCAGCTGTGCATCGTCGCCGGCAAGCCGGTGCTGCTGTCGTGGAGCGGCTCGATGTTCGAGTACCTGATGCCGTTGCTGGTGATGCCCAACTATCCGAGCACCTTGCTCGACCACACCTACAACGCGGTGATCGACGCCCAGATCGACTACGGCAAGCGCCGCAACGTGCCTTGGGGGATCTCCGAATCCGGCTACAACACCGTCGACGCCAGCCTCAATTACCAGTACCGCGCGTTTGGCGTGCCTGGCCTGGGCCTGAAGCGCGGCCTGGCCGACGACCTGGTGATCGCGCCTTACGCCACCATGCTGGGCCTGATGGTGCAGCCGGAAGCGTCCTGCCTCAACCTGCAGAAGATGGCGGGGCTGGGCTATATGGGCCGCTACGGTTTCTTCGAAGCGGTCGACTACACCAGCTCGCGCCTGCCGCGCGGCCAGACGGCGGCGGTGATCCGCTCCTTCATGGTCCACCACCAGGGCATGGGACTGCTGGCGCTGAGCTACCTGCTGCACGACCGGCCGATGCAGCGCCGCTTCGAATCCGATCCGCTGCTGCAATCGACGCTGCTGGTGCTGCAGGAGCGCAGCCCGCAGGCCGGCGCCTTCTACTCCAACACCAGCGAGCTGGCGTCGATCCGCTCCAGCGCGCCGGAGCAGGCCATGCCGATGCGCGTGCTGGCCCAGCACAGCACACCTGTGCCGGAAACCCAGCTGCTGTCCAACGGCCGCTATCACGTCATGGTCACCAACGCCGGCGGCAGCTACAGCCGCTGGAAGGACCTGGCCGTGACGCGCTGGCGCGAAGACAGCACCCGCGATAACTGGGGCAACTTCTGCTACGTGCGCGACCTGGACGACGGCAAGTTCTGGTCCACCACCTATCAACCGACGCTGGTCGAGCCGCGCAAGCATGAGGTGATCTTCTCCGAAGGCCGCGCCGAGTTCCGCCGCTCCGACCGCAACATCGACCTGTACACGGAAATCGTGGTCTCGCCGGAAGACGACATCGAACTGCGCCGCACCCGCATCACCAACAAGTCCGACCGCGAGCGCACCATCGAAGTGACCAGCTTTGCCGAAGTGGTGATGACGCCGGCCGCCGCCGACGCCGCCCACCCGGCCTTCAGCAAACTGTTTGTGCAGACCGAGATCCTGCGCGACGAAAACGCCATCCTGTGCACCCGCCGTCCGCGCGGCCCGGCCGACGCCACGCCGTGGCTGATGCACTCGATGATGGTGCACGACGCCGCCGTGACGGGCGTCTCGTTCGAGACCGACCGCTCGCGCTTCATCGGTCGCGGCAACACCGCCGCCGCGCCGCAGGCGATGCTGAGCGAAGAGGCATTGAGCGGCAGCGAAGGCTCGGTGCTTGATCCGGTGGTGGCGATCCGCTACACCATCACGCTCAAGCCGGACCAGACGGCCATCGTCGACATCGTCACCGGCATGACCGAGCAGCGCGACGCCGCGCTGCACCTGATCGACAAATACCAGGACCGCCACCTGGCCGACCGCGTGTTCGAACTGGCGTGGACCCACAGCCAGGTGGTGCTGCGCCAGCTCAACGCCAGCGAAGCGGACGCCCAGCTGTACGGCCGCCTGGCCAACTCGGTGATCTACCCGAACGCCGCGCTGCGCGCCGACGCCGGCACGCTGATCAAGAACCAGCGCGGCCAGTCCGGCCTGTGGGCGTACGCGATTTCCGGCGACCTGCCGATCGTGCTGTTGCAGATCAAAGACCCGGCCAACATCGAACTGGCGCGCCAGATGGTGCAGGCGCACGCCTACTGGCGCCTGAAAGGGCTGGTGGTCGACCTGGTGATCTGGTACGAGGACCAGTCGGGCTACCGCCAGCTGCTGCATGAGCAGATCATGGGCCTGATCGCCTCCGGCATCGACGCCCAGGCGATCGACCGGCCGGGCGGCATCTTCGTGCGCCTGGCCGACCAGATCGCCAACGAGGACCGCATCCTGCTGCAGTCGGTGGCGCGCGCGATACTCAGCGACAGCCGTGGCACGCTGGCCGAGCAGATCAAGCGTCCCGGCCCGCCGGCCATGCGCATGCCGCCGCTGATGGTGGACAACCGCGGCGAGTATGCGGACGCCGGCCCGGTCACGCCGGCCGTGCGCCAGCTGATAATGGAAAACGGCATCGGCGGCTTCACGCCGGACGGCCGCGAATACGTCATCACCACCAGCGAGGCCCAGCGCACGCCGGCGCCGTGGTCCAACGTGCTGGCCAATCCGCAGTTCGGCAGCGTGATCTCGGAAAGCGGCCAGGCCTACACCTGGCACGAGAACGCCCACGAGTTCCGCCTGACGCCGTGGCACAACGACCCGGTCAGCGATGGCAGCGGCGAGGCCTTCTACCTGCGCGATGAACAGAGCGGCCAGTTCTGGTCGCCGACCGCCTTGCCGGCGCGCGGCAACGGCAGCTACGTCACGCGCCACGGCTTCGGCTACAGCGTGTTCGAACACAGCGAGAGCGGCATCGCCACCGAGATGACCACCTTCGTCGCCACCGACGCGCCGATCAAGTACACCGTGCTCAAAGTGCGCAACGACTCGCTGGTGACGCGCCGCCTGTCGGCCACCGGCTATGTCGAGTGGGTGCTGGGCGACATGCGTTCCAAATCCGGCATGCACATCGTCACCGAGGCCGATCCGGTCAGCGGCGCGCTGTTCGCCAAGAACGCCTACAACACCGAGTTTACCGGCCGTGTCGCCTTCTTCAATTGCGACGCCACGCTGCGCACCTACACCGGCGACCGCAGCGAATTCCTGGGCCGTAACGGCACGCTGGCGGCGCCGGTGGCGATGCGCCGCTCCCGCCTGTCCGGCAAGATCGGCGCGGGGCTGGATGCCTGCGCCGCGATCCAGGTGCCGTTCGACCTGCTGCCCGGCCAGGAGCGCGAGATCATCTTCGTGCTGGGCGTGGCCGGCCGCCGCAACGCCGACGCCAGCAGCCTGGCGCAGAAGCACCGCAGCGCCGGCGCCGCGCACGAGGCGCTGGCCGCCGTGCACGCGCATTGGGACCAGACCCTGGGCGCGGTGCGCATCGACACGCCGGAACCGGAGCTGGACCTGCTGGCCAACGGCTGGCTGATGTACCAGACCATCGCCTGCCGCATGTGGGCGCGCAGCGGCTACTACCAGTCCGGCGGCGCCTTCGGCTTCCGCGACCAGTTGCAGGACGCGATGGCGACCATCCACACCCAACCGCAGCTGCTGCGCGACCAGCTGCTGCTGTGCGCCGCCCACCAGTTCCTGGAAGGCGACGTGCAGCACTGGTGGCATCCGCCTTCCGATCGCGGCGTGCGCACCCACTGCTCGGACGATTACCTGTGGCTGCCGCTGGGCGCCTGGCGCTACGTCATCGCCACCGGCGACGTCGGCGTGCTGGGCGAAAGCGTGCCTTACCTGGAGGGCCGCGCCGTCAAGCCGGAGGAAGATTCCTATTACGACCTGCCGAGCCGCTCCAGCCAGAGCGGCACGCTGTACGAGCACTGCGTGCGCGCCGTCCGCAACGGCCTGCGCTTCGGCGTGCACGGCCTGCCGCTGATCGGCTCCTGCGACTGGAACGACGGCATGGACAAGGTGGGCGAGCATGGCAAGGGCGAGAGCGTGTGGCTGGCCTTCTTCCTGTGCGAGGTGTTGCAGCGCTTTGCCGAAGTGGCGGAGCTGATGCAGGATAAGGACTTCGCCACCGAGTGCCGCGGTGAAGCCAGGAAGCTGGCCGCCAACGTCGAGCACAACGCCTGGGACGGCGAGTGGTACCGCCGCGCCTATTTCGACGACGGCACGCCGCTCGGTTCGCACACCAACGAGGAATGCCAGATCGATTCGATCTCGCAGAGCTGGGGCGTGCTGTCCGGCGCCGCCGATCCGGTGCGGGTGCGCGGCGCGATGGAGCAGGTCAACCAGCGCCTGGTGCGGCGCGATTCAGGAATCATCCAGCTGCTCGATCCGCCGTTCGACAAGTCCGGTCCGAATCCTGGCTACATCCGTGGCTACGTGCCCGGCGTGCGCGAGAACGGCGGCCAGTACACGCATGCCGCCATCTGGACCGCGATGGCCTTCGCCCGCCTGGGCGAGACCGAGCGCGCCTGGGAACTGGCGCGCATGATCAACCCGGTGCAGCATGGCGGCACGCCGGAAGGCATGGCGCGCTACAAGGTCGAGCCCTATGTGGTCACGGCCGACGTCTACGCCGTCGCGCCGCACGTGGGCCGTGGCGGCTGGAGCTGGTACACCGGTTCCTCCGGCTGGATGTACCGGCTGATACTGGAATCGCTGCTCGGCCTGACCCGCACCGCGACCCAGTTGACGATGGCGCCGCGCATGCCGCCCGAGTGGGACCACTTCACGCTGACCTATCGCTACGGCGCCGCTTCGTACGTGATCCGCGTGATGAAGTCGGCGGAAACCGGCGCGCCGATCATGACGATAGACGGCGTGCGCCAGCTCGGCATGGCGATCGACTTGAGCGATACCGCCAGCATCCATAAGGTCGAACTGTTCATGCCAGCCGCGTAAAATTCTTAACAGAGTGTCCCATTCTGGACATTTTCATCATCGTTACAACGGCGCGGAAAATTAACTCCGCGCCGTTGTCGCGTGCGCCCCCAAGCGCCACCGCATTTATTCAAAAGACCTCTGAATAGCCAAGTAAATTCGAATTGGTTCGTCATCTTCCTGTCATGCATAGTTGCCAGAATTTTGGATCCCCAACCGCAGAGAGAAAGAAGTGATGAACAAATCTAAGATGCTGTCCCGGCTCGCGATGATGTTGATTTTGTCTTCCGGCGTCATTGGCGCGGTCCACGCGTCCAAGGCCGATCACCATGAGTTCGAGGCCACGCTGCACGCGCCGTTCGCCGCCGACGGCGCCGACCAGGAGCGGCCGGAAGCCCGTACCTTCAAGCTGGCCTTCGACTTCCCCTTGCTGGAGCGCGAGCAGGACGTGCAATGGCGGCTGGAGCTGGTCAGCCCCGACGGCGTGGTCGTGCAGCAGTGGCAGGGCGTGCAGCGCATCGCCGGCCGGCCGGTCGATGTCAGCATCGCATGGGACGGCCGCGCCGACGGCTTGATCCTGACCGACGGCGTCTACCTGGCGCGCATGCAGGCCGTCACCGGCGGCGAGACGGTCGAACAAAGCTGGGAGATCTCGGTGGGCCACAATCCGGCGCAGGCCATGCCGGCCTTCAAGGCGCTGCCGACATCGGCCACGCCGGTGCGTTCTGCCACGCGCGCGAATGGCCGCGTGGTGCAGGGAGCCGTCGCCGCGACCGCGTCGCTGCCGTACACCGTCTACCTCGGCAACCTGCACAGCCAGACCAACCACAGCGACGGCGGCGGCCCGCTGGGCAGCTGCACCGGCGCGCAGGCGCCGCAAAGCGCGGCGCTGGGACCGGCCGACGCCTACCAGTACGCGATGAACAAGGGCCTCGATTTCCTGATGGCCTCCGAGCACAATCACATGTTCGACGGCTCCGACAGCACCAACGCCTCGGCCGATCCGGCCGTCGCCAAGGCGCTGTTCCAGTCCGGCCTCACCGCCGCCGCCAACTTCAACAGCGCGCACGCCGGCTTCCTCGGCATGTATGGGCTGGAGTGGGGCGTGATCAACAACGGCGGCCATATGAACATCTTCAACACCACCGAGCTGCTGGGGTGGGAGAGCAACGGCAGCGGCCAGCTGATCGCCGACACGCTGACGCCGAAGAACGACTACGCCACGCTGTACACGCTGATGCGCCAGCGCGGCTACGTGGGCCAGTTCAACCATCCCGAATCGTCGGGCCAGTTCCTGGTCAACGGCACCGCGCTGGGCTACACCGCCGACGGCGACCAGGCGATGGCGCTGTGCGAAGTGCTCAACACCTCGGCCTTCTCGACCAACACCAGCGAGACCGAGACCGGCCGCAGCACCTACGAAGGCGCCTGCAACAAGGCGCTGGAGGCGGGCTTCCACGTCGCCTTCTCCACCGACCAGGATAACCACTGCGCCAACTGGGGCGCGTCCTACACCAACCGCACCGGCGTGCTGCTGCCGACCGGCACCTCGCTGACCTCCGCCAGCATGATCGCCGCCATCAAGGCGCGCCGCGTGTTCGCCACCATGGACAAGACCTCGCAACTGATCCTGACCGCCAACGGCCACGTGATGGGCGAACGCTTCACCAACAGCGGTTCGCTGAACCTGGTCGCCAACTTCGCCAGCAGCAGCGGCAAGACGGTATCGACGGTGAAGATGTACGAGGGTGTCCCCGGCCGCAACGGCACGGTGACGCAGCTGTCGGCCACCGCCAGCACCACCATCACGCCGGCCGTGGGCGAGCACTTCTACTACGCCAAGATCACCCAGAACGACGGCAACATCCTGTGGTCGGCGCCGGTGTGGGTCACGCAGACCACCGGTGGCGGCGGCACCACGCCGCCGGCGGCCACGCAGCTGATCGTCAACGGCGGCTTTGAATCGGGCGCCTCGTCATGGACCGCGACGTCCGGCGTCATCAGCTCCGATTCGAGCCAGGCCGCGCATGGCGGTACTTTCAAGGCCTGGCTGGACGGCTACGGCAGCGCCCACACCGATACGCTGTACCAGACCGTGACGATACCGGCCGACGCCACCAGCGCCACGCTGGCGTTCTGGCTCAAGGTGGTGTCCAGCGAGACCACCACCACCACCGCCTACGACACGCTCAAGGTGCAGGTACGCAGCAGCGCCAACGCGGTGTTGGCGACGCTGGCGACGTATTCGAATCTGAACAAGGGCAGCACGTATGTGCAGAAGAGTTTCGACCTGTCGGCCTACAAAGGGCAGACGGTGAGGATTTACTTCGAGGGTGTGGAGGGCTCGACGGTATCGACGGCGTTCCTGATCGACGACGTCACGCTGAACGTGCAGTAAGCTCGCTTACTTGGTCCACGGCTGTTCGCGCTTCTTGCCGGTGCGCGCGAACAGCAGCAGCACCGCTATCCCGAGCAGCATCAGCTTGTAGCTCACCGGTTCCGGCACCGACGCCATATTGGTTTTGGCTGCCGGCTTGATCGTCTTGACGGTGCTGGTGGCCTGTGCGGCCACCGGCGCCGTCTCGGCGGCGTATGCCTGACCGCTCAACGCGGAGGCGCTCAATACCAGCGCCGCTATCGTGCTCATCAATCGCATTCCTTGCCCCCGCAATAATCAAGTGACAAGTATAATAGATTGTTAATTCCCTTGCCTCCGTGCGCTAACACACGGAGTGGCGCAAATAATCCTTGACCTTACAAGCCGAGGCTGGAGCCTGCACCCAGCAGCGTGGCCACGCCCAATACGGCGAACACCAGCGCGGCGATGCCATGCACCAGTTTGAGCGAGACCCGGTTGGCGATCCGGTCGCCCAGGTAGACCGCCGGCACGTTGGCCAGCATCATGCCGAAGGTGGTGCCGCACACCACCGCCACCAGGCTGTCGTAGCGGGCCGCCAGCGCCACCGTGGCCACCTGTGTCTTGTCGCCCATCTCGGCGACGAAGAAAGCGATCAGCGTGGTCAGGAACACGCCGTACTTCGCCAGCGGCATGTCGTCCTCGTCGATCTTGTCCGGCACCAGCGTCCACGCGGCCATCGCCAGGAAGGACAGGCCCAGCACCCAGCGCAGGATATCGGGTCCCAGCAGGCTGGTGATCCAGGCGCCGACGGCGGCGGCGAACGCGTGGTTGGCGATGGTGGCGACAAAGATCGCGGCGACGATGGGCAGCGGGCGGCGGAACCTGGCGGCCAGGCAGAAGGCGAGCAATTGGGTCTTGTCGCCGATTTCAGCGAGGGCGACGATGCCGGTAGAGACGAGGAAGGCTTCCATGGGTTTGAATGTAGTACGCGGGCCGGAACGATTAACCAATGATCCAGGCGCGACTCCGGCCCATCATGGCCGCACCTCGATCATGGTCTCGTCAAGTTTTTCAACCACCTGCACCACGGTCTGCGGACCGATTATGTTGACACAGGTTCTTGCGCCGGGGAGGCGCAAGCCGACTACTCCCCACTTACGGCCCGAATGATAGCATAGGATCGCTGATGTACACATCGCCGATACATGGCTATGCTATTCTGCTTCGCGCTTCGGACCACATTGAAAAGACCACCATGCCTATCAAAAAAACCCTGTCCGCGTTCGTCCTGTCGGCCCTGACGATGCTGGGCGCCGCCCACGCCGATCCGCTGAGCTACGCGCGCTACGACCAGGTGCGCACCAGCGACCTGTATCTGGACCTGAAGGCCGACTTTGGCCACAAGACGCTGGCCGGCTACGCCGAACTGACGCTGAACTGGATCGACAAGTCGGCCCGCACGCTGGTGCTGGACACGAACGAACTCAATATCGCCAAGGTGCAGGTGCTGAATCCGAACGGCCGCTGGAGCGCCGCCTCCTTCATGCTGGACAAGCCCGACGCCGAAAAGGGCAGGGCGCTGCGCATCGCGCTGCCGTTCCAGCCGCAGAAGGTGCGCGTGTACTACCGCACCGCGCCGTCGGCCGCCGCGCTGCAATGGATGTCGCCGCAGCAGACCATGTCCGGCAAGCGTCCGTTCATGTTCAGCCAGTCCGAGGAAATCAACGCCCGCTCGTGGGCGCCGGTGCAGGATACGCCGGCGGTGCGCTTCACCTACAGCGCCCGCATCGAGGCGCCAACCGGCATGCGGGTGGTGATGAGCGCCGAGAACGACCAGCAATCGACCGGCGCCGGCGGCTGGAAATTCAAGATGGCGCAGCCGATTCCGTCCTACCTGCTGGCGATCGCCATCGGCGAGATCGACGTGCGCAACCTCGGTCCGCGCTCCGCCGTCTACGCCGAGCCGGCGCGCATCGAGGCCGCCGCCTACGAGCTGGCCGACACCGAGAAGATGATCAACGCCGCCGAAGGCCTGTATGGCCCGTACCGGTGGGAGCGCTACGACATGATCGTGCTGCCGCCGTCGTTCCCGATCGGCGGCATGGAAAATCCGCGCCTGACTTTCCTCACGCCGACCATGATCGCCGGCGACCGCAGCCTGGTCGACCTGATCGCGCATGAACTGGCGCACTCGTGGTCCGGCAACCTGGTGACCAACGCCTCGTGGAAGCACTTCTGGCTCAACGAGGGCTTCACCACCTACGTCACCACCCGCATCGTCGAGAAGCTGTACGGCGAGGAAGTGGCGGAGATGAACCTGCAAGTGGAGCAGGAAGAGGCGATGGCTTCGCTGCCTTCGATCCCGGCGGCCAAGCAGGCCTTGGTCACGCGCGACGCCGACACCAGCTCCGCCAGCTACACCGACAGCGGCCTGGTTTATCCGAAAGGAGCGTGGCTGCTGCGGACCCTGGAGCAGCGCGCCGGCCGCGAGATCTTCGATCCCTTCCTGCGCGGCTGGTTCGACCAGCACGCGTTCAAGTCCGCCACCACCGACGAATTCGTGGTCTACCTGAAAAAGAACCTGCTGGACGCGCATCCTGAAGTGATGGCGCCGGCGGAGCTGGACGAGTGGCTGTACGGCGCCGGCATTCCGGCCAGCGCCAAGCACGCGGCCTCGCCACGCCTGGCCGCGCTGGATGCGCAGCGCACGGCATGGCTGAAGGGCGAGCTGCCGACCAAGGACTTGAACGGCAAGAACTGGATCGCGCTGGAGTGGATGCACTTCCTGAACGATATCGACGGCAAGGCCAACGCCACGCAGCTGCGGGAGCTGGACCAGGCGTTCGCGCTGGGCAAGAGCGGCAACAACGAAATCGCCTACCGCTTCTACCTGGCGTCGATCAGGGCCGGCTACAACGTGCGCGAACCGCTCACCACCTTCCTGATGAGCGTGGGCCGCCAGAAGTTCGTGGTGCCGCTGTACACCGCGCTGCTGAAAAACCCGTCCGACAAGGAATGGGCCAAGTCGGTCTACGCCAAGGCGCGCGAGCACTATCATCCGGTCACCCAGGGATCGGTCGACAAACAATTTAAAAAATAACGATGCTGAAAATCCCCCGTACTTTTTGCCGCGCTTCCACTGCCGCACTGCTGGTGCTGGCGGTGTCCGTCCCGGCGCTGGCCGCCGCGCCGGCCTACAACCTCGATGCCGACGTCAACCAGGCGCTGAAGACCTTCGACGTCCCCGGCATGGCGATCGCCATCGTCAAGGACGGCAAGGTCATCGCCGCCAACGGCTACGGCGTGCGCAAGCTGGGCGACCCGACGCCGGTGGACGGCAAGACGCTGTTCGAAGTCGCCTCCAACTCCAAGGCCTTCACCGCCGCCGCGCTGGCGATGCTGGTCGACGAGGGCAAGCTCGCCTGGGACGATCCGGTCACCAAGCACCTGCCGGACTTCCAGATGTTCGACTCCTACGTCACCGGCGCGATGACGGTGCGCGACCTGCTGACGCACCGCAGCGGCCTCGGTCTGGGCGCGGGCGACCTGCTGTGGTGGCCGACCACCAATTTCAGCACCGACGAAATCATCGCGCGGCTGCGCTACGTGAAGCCGGCCACCAGCTTCCGCAACAGCTACGCCTACGACAACCTGCTCTACATCGTGGCCGGCAAGATCATCGCCGCCAAGGCCGGCAAGCCGTGGGGCGCGGCGATCCAGGAACGCATCCTGGCGCCGCTGGCCATGAACGGCACCAAGACCAGCGTGGCCGACATGCTGGCCACGTCCGACTACTCGGCGCCGCACAGCAAGATCAACGACAAGGCGGCGGTGGTCAAGCCGATGCCGGTGGAGAACGCGGTGGGCGCGGTCGGCATCAACACCAACGCCGAAGACATCGCGCGCTGGATGACGATGCTGCTGGGTGGCGGCAAGCTGGAAAACGGCACGCAGCTGATCAGCGCCAAGCAGCTGGCCGAGTTGTGGTCCGAGCAGACGCCGATGCGCATCCGCGAACCGAAACCTGCGCTGGCCGCGACCAAGCCCAACTTCTCGGCCTATGGCCTGGGCTTCAGCCTGCGCGACTACAAGGGCCGCAAGATCGCCATGCACGGCGGCGCGCTGCAGGGCTTTTATTCGACGGTGCTGATGGTGCCGGAAGAGAAGCTGGGCATCGCCATCCTGACCAACGCCGAGAACAGCCCGGCGATGGCGTCGCTGTACTGGCGCATCCTGGACCAGTACCTGAACGTGCCGGCCAGCGACTGGATCAAGCTGTACGCCGACCAGGAAGCGGCGGCGCACCGGGAAGAGCTGGAGCGCCAGGGCAAGGAGGTCGGCGCGCGCACCGCCAAGTCGTCGCCTTCGCTGCCGCTGGCGTCCTACGACGGCGAATATGAAGACCCGTGGTACGGCAAGGTGACGATACGCGCGGAGGGCAAGAAGCGCATCATGAGCTTCACCCGCACGCCGGACCTGACGGGGGAGCTGGAGCACTTCCAGCACGACACCTTCATCGTCCGCTGGAAGGAGCGCAACTTCAACGCCGACGCCTACGTGACGTTCGCGCTGAACCCGGACGCCAGCATCGAGCGCATGAAGATGGCGCCGGTTTCGATGGAGACCGACTTCAGCTACGACTTCCGCGACCTGAATTTCACGCCGGTGAAGCCGTCCAAGTCCGACCAGGCCGCGAAGTAGGCGCGAAGCAGGCTCGCGGTAAGCTTTATATTTGGCGCTCGACCCGGTTGCGGCCATTGTGCTTGGCGCGGTACAGCGCCAGGTCGGCGGCGTGGAACAGGTCGTCGAGCGCCGCGTGCGGGCCGTGCGCCACGGCCACGCCGAAGCTGGCCGTCACCCGCAGGATGTGGCCGTCGGACAGCGTCAGCGGCTCCCGTTCGATCGCCGCCCGCAGCCGCTCGGCCAGCGCGCCCGCCGCCTCCATCCCGCAGCAGGCGGGCATCACCACGAATTCCTCGCCGCCGTAGCGCGCCACGATCTCGCCGTCGCGCAGGCTGTCGCGCACCACCTCGGCGATGCGTATCAACACCTGGTCGCCGGCGTCGTGGCCGTAGGAGTCGTTGACCGACTTGAAGTGGTCGACGTCGAACAGGATCACCGCCAGCGATTCATTGCGCTCGCTGGCGCCGCGCAGGCGCAGGTTGCCGGCCGCCGTGAAGGCGCGCCGGTTCAGGATGCCCGTCAGGTAATCGGTGTCGGCGCGCACCTTGAGTTCCTCGATCAGGTGCAGCCGTTCCTGCTCCAGCCGCTGGCGGTCCATGCTGTTGGCGCGCAGCGTCGCCAGCGCGCGCAGCATGTCGCCGATTTCGTCGTCGCGGCGGGCGCCGCTGGGCGGCAGCGAGAAGTCGCCGTTGCCCAGCCGGACCACCGCGCGCGTGGCGCGCAGCAGCGGCACCACCACCCGCCGCCGCAGGATCAGCAACAGCAAGGTCAGCGCCAGCAGGATGGCGGCGCCCACCAGCAGGGCCAGCATCAGTTCGCGCCGCGCGGCCTGGAAGTCGCGCAGCGCCTGCGCCTGCGCTTCCTGCAGCAGCACGTCGCGCAGCGCCAGGATGGGCGCCATGCAGGGCACGTAGCGTTGCGCGAACTGGCCGGTGTCCATGCCGTAGGCGCGGCCCGCGCGGCTGGCCTGTTCGACCTCGGCCACCAGTTGCTGGCCGGCGTCGAAATACACTTGGTCCATGCGCGCCACCGCCGCCAGCACGCGCGGCTCGGTGTCGATGTCGCCGCTGGGGATCTTGATCAGCTGGCGCAGCTGCTCGATGCGGCCGCGCAGGAATTGCAGGCGTTGGTGGTCGCTCTCGGTCAGCGGCCGGGCGGACGCCAGCGGCACCGTCAGCGCCGAGCCGAGGCGGCCGGCAAACTCGCGCAGTTCGACCGTCAGGCGGGCCTTGGCCAGGATGCGGCCGATGCGGGGATAGACTTGTTCCGAGGCGCGCGTGTAGCCGGTCACCGCGTCCAGCGCCAGCGGCACCAGCCGGAACATGCGTTCGACGGCGGCGGTCAGCCGTTCCGGCGTGCGCTGGGCCGGCGGCAGCGCGGCCAGCTGGTCCACCGTCTGGCGGGCCGCGGCCAGCGCCTCGTACAGCGAGGCCAGCGGCGCCGGCGGCAGGGCGCCGGTCAGCGCGGCGGGCACCGGCTCGGCGGCCAGTTCGCGCCGCAGCTGCGCCAGCGCCTGGTCGGTGTCGGCGCGCGCGCGCAGCAGCCGTGCCTGGTAGATCGGATCGGCCGGCACATGGTCGCCCAGCACGGCGTTGACCGGACCGCGTTCGAAGGAGAGTTTTTCTGCGGCGATCATGGCGCGCTGCATCAGTTGCAGCGTGTGGTGGCCGCTGCCCGCGGCGCGGTAGTGCTCCCACTCGCCCCACAGCAGCCGCCCCAGCATGCCGCACACCAGCACCGCCAGCACGGCGCCGGTGAGGGCGAATAATCGGGTTAATCTCATTGCTGCCAACCTGCATTCCTATTTGCTAGCTGGCAATATGCCATAAAGCATGGCGGCTGTGGTTGTTGGGGCGGTGGCGGCGGCGCGAAATGAGACGCGGTGGGCCGCTAATGGTAGGATGGCGCCCTCGCGTCACGGCAGGGCTGTTTGTTTTGATGCAAAGCTTAAATTTTTAATAATTGAGGGATGAAGAAGATGTCTATGCAACGAGTTATGCTGCGTTCCAAGCTGCACCGTGTGACGGTCACGCAGGCGGATTTGAATTACGAGGGTTCCTGCGGTATCGACCAGGATTTGCTGGACGCGGCCGATATCTGGGTCAACGAGAAGATTGAGCTGTACAACGTGAACAATGGCGAGCGTTTCGCCACCTACGCGATTCCTGGCCTGCGCGGCACCGGCGAGATTTCGCTGAACGGCGCCGCCGCCCGCCGTGCCCAGCTGGGCGACCTGCTGATCATCTGCACCTACGCGCCGATGAGCGAAGACCAGGCCCGCGACTACAAGCCGAAGGTCGTGTTCGTCGACGACAAGAACAAGATCAAAGGCATGAAATAAGTTGTAAAAACCCGGGGTCAGGTCCCCCATTTTGTCACGAACTGAACCGTAGCAGCGGCTACGGTTCAGTTC